>JBMZST010000027.1:0-12099 GCA_049623265.1 Porticoccaceae bacterium | reverse complement strand
TTCATTGCTGACCACAATAATTATTTTGCTCCCCCGTCACTGTATTGGTATTATAGCCAGTCTCTGAAGTTAACAATTTTCCCCACAAACTAACACCACTGGGCATTTATATGAGTCTTGCTGATAAAGTATTGGCGGTAAACAACGATCTTCCTATTCGCACCGATGAGCCGGTGCACAGCGGCAAAGTACGCTGCGTCTACTGGCTGACTGAAGCCGATAGCCGTCGTCTGATCGCTGAAAACAATTATGATGTGGCTCCCGATGCGCCGCTGGCTATTATGGTTATCAGCGACCGTATTTCCGCCTTCGAGTGCATTTGGCGTGGCGAGGGCGGCATGAACGGAGTTCCTGGCAAAGGAGCAGCACTCAATGCTATCTCCAACCAGTGGTTTAAGCTCTTCCGCGAACAGGGCCTGGCCGACAGCCATATTCTGGATGTTCCTCACCCACTGGTGTGGATTGTACAGAAAGCGCGTCCGGTTATGATTGAAGCCATCTGCCGCCAGTATATTACCGGCTCCATGTGGCGTTCCTATGCCAAAGGTGAGCGCGATTTCTGCGGCATCAAAATCGCCGAGGGCCTGGAGCGCGACCAAAAGCTGCCAGAACTGCTGATTACTCCCTCCACCAAAGGCATACTTACCGGTATCCCTGGTGTTCCCGAAGTCGATGATGTCAATGTCTCGCGCGCGGATATCGAAAATAACTACCAGAGCTTTAAGTTTAACTCCCTGGAAGACATCGATGTCTACGAGAAGCTGCTGGGTGAAGGCTTTGATGTTATCAGCAATGAACTGGCCAAGTTGGACCAGATTTTTGTCGATACCAAGTTTGAATTTGGCTATGTCACCGACCGCGCCGGTAACGAAAAGCTAATCTATATGGATGAAGTGGGCACCCCCGATTCCTCAAGAATCTGGGACGGCCCCAACTATCGAGAAGGTAAGGTCGTAGAGAACTCCAAAGAGGGTTTCCGCCAGTTGCTGCTGAACCATTTCCCCGACCCAGATATTCTGCTGGATAAGAACCGTATGGACGAGCGACGAGCGCTGGCAGCAGACAATGATCTGCCAGAGTCAGTGATGATGGCGGTGTCCGAAACCTATGTCAGCATGGCCGAGAAAATTACTGGCCAACCTCTGGTTATCTCCGATAATCCCAAGGCGGAAATTATCGAGATTCTCAAAACCAAGTACGGGCTGATCGACTAACACTCGATAATATTGACTGGCACCTCAAGCACATGAGTTGCCAGTCCGCCCCTCGAGGTCTCCTTGTAGCGCTTGTTCATATCCTCGCCGGTCTTGCGCATGGTGCGAATGACTTTGTCCAGAGAGACAAAGTGGGAGCCATCGCCACGCAGCGCCATTCGCGCCGCATGAATCGCTTTGACCGATGCCATGGCATTGCGCTCAATACAGGGGACCTGAACCAGCCCGCCCACCGGGTCGCAGGTGAGCCCCAGATTGTGCTCCATACCGATTTCCGCCGCGTTTTCGACCTGAGCCGGACTACCCCCCAACACCTCAGCCAATGCACCGGCCGCCATAGAACAGGCAGAGCCCACCTCCCCCTGACAGCCCACCTCGGCGCCACTGATTGATGCATTCTTCTTGTACAGAATACCTATGGCCGCTGCAGTCAGCAGAAATCTCACCACCATGTCCTCCGAAGCGCCGGGAATAAATCTCATATAGTAGTGCAACACCGCCGGAATAATGCCTGCCGCACCATTGGTGGGCGCGGTAACCACTCGACCACCGGCGGCGTTTTCCTCATTGACCGCCAGAGCATACAGAGTCACCCAGTCCAACACCGATAGAGGATCAGCCATAGCCGCCTCTGGGCGATGCAATAATTTCTGATGCAGTTCAGGAGCACGACGGGGCACATCGAGCCCTCCGGGAAGAACCCCAGCATTGGCCATGCCATTAGCGACACAGGACTGCATAACCGACCACAGCTGCAATAACCCATCTCTGACTGCTTGCTCAGAGCGCCAGGCCGTTTCATTTTGCAGCATAATGTCAGAGATACTGAGCTCCTGGTCAGCACAGAGCTGCAACAGCTGGTTTGCCGAGTCAAACTCATAGGGGAGTTGCCTGTGGTCTTCAACCAAGCAGTCTGCACCAGCTGCACTCTCATCCACCACAAAGCCGCCGCCCACCGAGAAAAAGCTACGTTGGCTGATCTGACCACCAGCTTGGTCAAAAGCGGTAAATAGCATGCCATTGGGGTGAAAAGGCAGCGCCTTGCGCCGGTGCAAGGTCAGGTCTGACTCATGGTTGTAATCAATCGTTTGCTCACCCAGCAAGCAGAGGCGGCCTGCCTCTTTGATGGCAGCGATGCGCGCGGCAATCGAGGGCACATCCACCTGATCTGGCAGCTCCCCCTCCAGTCCCAACAGCACTGCCTTAGGGGTACCATGACCTCTGCCAGTGGCTCCCAGAGAACCATAGAGTTCAACCCTCACTCGGCGTACCTGGGGCAGAAGCCCCTCTGATTGCAACCTCTGGGCAAACTGATTAGCTGCCAACATAGGCCCCACCGTGTGGGAACTGGACGGCCCTATACCCACTTTAAATAAGTCGAACGCACTAATCGCCATGTTTAATTACCCTGTAACAAATCGATACTACAACCAACTCCGAAAGCTATGCCCAAAAGAAGCTTCAGTGACCCTTAAAAATAGACCATAGAGGGCCCATTGGCGGTATTTCAGGCACTAAAGCCGGGAATAGTAAGGGCAACCTGCATCCACTGGAGTAACCAGACCGACCCACTTATTAGCCTGCCCGCCAAAGTGGATAAAAACTCGATTCAACTATTACATTTATAGGAGGTTTGGGTTAGAGTCTTTCGTTTCTAAACCTACGTGGCCGCAAGTAATGACCGAAAAACAAAGTATCAATATAGACGCACGCAAACTCTTTAATTTAGGCGCCAACCTGTTAGTGGCAGCCTTTGTCAGGCAAAAACCCGAAGCGGCGAAAAAGCTATTCAAAGACCTTAAGCAGGGTATGAAAGTCAGCTCAGGCCAACTCACCTCAGAGACTACGGGTGCCGTAATTCCAATCAAGTTAGAGCTGGATCGCAGCGAGTATCGCGGGCAGTTTAACTTTCCCAACTTTGATATTTCGGTTAAAGCGCTGCTGCAAAAGTTTGAAACCGAGGCACGCAAGGACAAAGAACTAAAAGAGTTGCGCACCCTGACCAATGAGGCCAATGGCGGCATATTATTTAATCTGCCCAGCGGCGTTGAAATTGATGGCGATATCAATGTGCTGATGATGTCAGTGGAGCCCTTTGAAGACTGTCTGGTCGTGCGCCTGATGTTTATGGACCCCAGCCAGTTTCAAAGCTGATAATCCCCAGGTAAAGGCTCTGGACAATGAGTACCCTTTTAAAGGACTTTAGCGATAAGCTAGCGGCGATCATGCCAGAGATTGGCAGCGATCGCCTGCCCTCTCTTTTATTGAGCATGCTAAAGAGTCTGGTACCTTTTGATAATGCCCTTATTATTCATTACTACCGCAATGAAACACCGACCGTACATTACAATGATATACCCCCACTGGAGAGGGAGAGCCAGATTGATTTGTTTATCAATGGCGCCTATCTGCTGGATCCTTTTTATCGCGCCGCTGTCGATGAAAAACGCGCCGGCCTGCACCGCCTCAGCGATCTGGCACCAGAGGGATTTGAGAAAACCGAATACTACCGCAGCTACTTTAAGCACACGGAGATCAAGGATGAAATTGGCTACATTATCCATATCGCGCCTAATCAGTTCCTGAATATCTCCCTCAGCCGCCTGTCTTTCTCCCAGCGCTTTAATCGCAGTCAAATCAACAATCTGGCGGATATTGGCGCAGTGGTAGAGGCGATCTGTAAGGCTCAGTGGGGTGCAGCTATTAAGCCCCAAGACGCATCTAACTCTGGCAATCAACTGCCTAATCAGTTGGACAGTGCGCTCAAGCATTTCGGCACTGCCTATTTAACCGATCGCGAGTCTCAGGTGGTACAGCTGTTTTTGCATGGTCATTCGACCAAGTCCATTGCTGAGCGTTTGGGCATTTCCCCCGAGACGGTGAAGCTGCACCGCAAGAATAGTTACGCCAAGTTGGATGTCTCGTCCCAGGCGGAATTGTTTTATCTGTTTATTGATTCGCTAGCTAGTCTGACGAGTTATTCTGGTGGTGATCCCTTGGTTGGGTATTTGTAGATCGTTTGAGCCTTCGAGTAGGGAGCGGCTGCAACTGCCTGGCATTATCGCAGTACAATCAAAAGTAAATATGAATCTCGGTGACAATTTGAAGCCTGGGTGCAAGAGCTCCCTTGCAAGACCGTGGCCAGCAGGGATGCTGGCCACGAGACTACAGGGATGTATTTACGTCGTGTCTTGAAAGGGAGCTCTTGCACCCAGGCCTGCTCCTACACGCCCACCGCACAGAGTCAGGAAAACACAACCTCACCTGTATCAAGATCACCAGAAATTGCGTCTCCAGGCGCAAACTTACCCGCCAAAATACTCTCTGCTAGAGGGTTCTCAATTAACTGCTGAATTGTCCGCTTAAGCGGCCGCGCCCCATAGACAGGATCAAAGCCAACCTCCAAAAGCTTATCCATCACCCCATCACTGAGTACCAAATTCAGATCATGCTCCGCCAAGCGACGATTCAATAACTCAAGCTGAATACCCGCAATCCCCGCCAACTCATCCTTAGCCAACGGATGGAACACCACAGTTTCATCTACCCGATTAATAAACTCCGGCCGAAAATGCGCACCCACCACATCCATCACCGCCGATTTCATCGTCTCGTAATTCTCTTCACCCGCCAGCATCTGAATCACATCGGAGCCCAGATTAGAGGTCATTACAATCACCGTATTTTTGAAATCAACCGTACGGCCCTGACCATCAGTCAGGCGACCGTCGTCCAACACCTGTAACAGAATGTTAAATACATCCGGATGAGCCTTCTCCACCTCATCCAACAGCAGCACAGAATAGGGACGGCGACGCACAGCCTCCGTAATATAGCCGCCTTCCTCATAGCCCACATAACCGGGAGGGGCACCAATTAGCCTGGCTACAGAATGTTTCTCCATAAACTCCGACATATCGATGCGCACCATGGCATCCTCGCTGTCGAACAAAAATTCCGCCAGCGACTTACAGAGTTCCGTTTTACCCACACCCGTAGGCCCCAAAAATAAAAACGACCCATTGGGACGATTGGGATCAGCCAGACCAGCCCGGGATCGACGCACCGCATTGGACACAGCCACCACGGCCTCATTCTGACCCATCACTCGACTGTGCAGAGACTCCTCCATGCGCAGCAACTTATCGCGCTCGCCCTCCAGCATCTTAGACACTGGTATACCAGTCCATTTGGAGACCACCTCGGCAATCTCCTCTTCCGTGACCTTATTTCTCAGCAGCTGTTTCTCCACCTGCTCCTCAGCGCCGGCACTAGCCAACTGCTTCTCAAGTTCCGGAATAATGCTGTACTGAATCTGGGCCATCTGCTCAAGATCGCCAGAGCGATGGGCAGCTTCCAGGTTCACCCTCGCCTGCTCAAGCTCAGCCTTAATATGGGTGGCACCTTGCATAGAGGCTTTTTCCGCTTTCCAAATTTCCTCTAGGTCAGCGTATTCCTTCTCCAACTCAGCAATATCGTCCTCAAGCTTCTTCTGCCGTTTTTTTGCCGCGGCATCACTGTCTTTCTTGACCGCCTCGCGCTCTATCTTTAGCTGAATCAAACGACGCTCAAGACGATCCATCTCCTCAGGCTTGGAATCAATCTCCATGCGAATGCGACTACCCGCCTCATCAATCAAATCAATGGCCTTATCCGGCAGCTGGCGATCAGTAATATAGCGCTGAGATAGCTTGGCGGCAGAGACAATGGCACTGTCCGTAATCTCCACCCCATGGTGCACTTCGTAGCGCTCCTTAAGGCCACGCAGAATAGCAATGGTGTCCTCCTCACTGGGCTCATCGACCAGTACCTTTTGGAAACGCCGCTCAAGGGCTGCGTCTTTCTCAATAAACTGGCGGTATTCGTCCAGGGTGGTGGCACCCACACAGTGCAGTTCGCCCCGCGCTAGAGCGGGCTTCAGCATATTGCCCGCATCCATAGCCCCCTCGGCCTTGCCTGCACCTACCATGGTATGAATTTCATCAATAAACAGAATAATCTGCCCTTCCTGTTTCGCCAGGTCTTTCAATACAGCCTTTAGCCGCTCCTCAAAATCACCACGGAATTTTGCCCCAGCCAGCAGAGCGCCAAGATCCAGCGTTAGCACCCGCTTATTTTTCAAACCCTCGGGCACCTCGCCATTGATAATCCGCTGGGCCAAACCCTCGACAATCGCAGTTTTACCCACACCGGGCTCACCGATTAGTACCGGGTTATTTTTCGTACGGCGCTGGAGCACCTGAATGGTGCGACGAATCTCATCATCGCGGCCTATAACCGGGTCCAATTTACCCTGCTCCGCCCGCTCAGTCAGATCAATGCAGTACTTATCCAATGCCTCACGCTGCCCCTCGGCATCAGCATCAGTGACCGTCTCACCGCCACGCACCGCTTCAATGGCAGTCTTAGCCTTTTTGATATCTCCAAATTTGGCCAGGGTTTTCCCAAGCAGCCCAGAGTCTTCAAGCGCTGCCCAAAGCACCATTTCACTGGAAATAAATTGATCACCTTTTTGCTGAGCTGCTCGATCAGCCATATTCATTAATCGGCCCAAGTCCTGAGACAGATTGGCGTCGCCCGTGGGTGTGGTGACCTTAGCCAATTTATCAAGCTGATTATTGAGCTCCTCCTGCAGACCATTGGCGTCGTAGCCCGCGCGATTAAGAATCGGACGAACCGAGCCACCCTGCTGATTCAGCAGGGCTAATAATAGATGGGCGGGCTCTATGGCAGAATGATCATTGCCCACAGCAATTGACTGGGCCTCGGCCAGAGCGCTTTGCAGCTGATGAGTTAATTTATCGATTCGCATACCAGTTTCCCAAAATTTTTCTGTTACCTGTGATATTAGTTGGGGATGGCCAGGGGACTTTTCAATAGTTGAGTAAAACTGAGCTGACTCAAGTCAAGCGGCATAAAAAAACCCCGCCGCACTCTCGCGCAACGGGGTTTAATCTGACTGATCGCTTTTTAGGCCTGATTGAGCGCCGTGGTCATATCAATGACCGCCTTCTTGCCATCACCATAGACCATCAAGGTGTGGTCCATTGCAAATAGCGGGTTAGGCAGGCCAGCAAAGCCAGGACTCAGTGAGCGCTTGATGACTACCACATTCTTAGCCTTGTCTACATTCAGAATTGGCATACCGTAAATGGGACTTCCCTCGGACTCACGGGCCATGGGATTAGTCACATCGTTGGCGCCAATAATGATCACCACATCAGTATCTTCGAAGGTGGGGTTGATCTTATCCATTTCCACCAACTTGTCGTAAGGCACTTCAGCCTCGGCCAACAATACATTCATATGACCAGGCATACGGCCAGCTACGGGGTGAATACCATATTCCACCTCAGTACCCCTGGCTTCCATGGCATCGGCTAGCTCACGCACAGCGTGTTGAGCCTGGGCCATAGCCATACCATAGCCGGGCACAATTACTACGCGCTCAGCCATTTCCAGCATCATAGCCACTTCATCCGGCTGGGCACTGGTGACCTTGCCTGCATAGATTTCGTCTGCATCCACGGTGTCGCCCCCAGCGGCCATTTTGCCGAATAGCACATTGGCCAGCGACCGGTTCATAGCGACACACATAATCTGAGTAAGGATTAAACCTGAGGTACCGACGAGAGAGCCAGCGACAATCAATACCGTATTACCGAGAATAAAGCCCGCCAAAGCAGCAGCAATACCGGAATAAGAGTTCAATAGTGCAATCACCACCGGCATATCGGCGCCACCAATGGGCATTACCAGGAACAGACCCAACAGCAGAGCCAGGCCGACAATACTGACCATAGCTACTGTGTTGCCCGGGTTGAGCACTAACACAACCACCGACACCAGAGCCGCTGCGAGAAATATCGCGTTGCCTGTGGGGCCGCCGGGCAGACCGTAGCTTTTCTTCATCAGCTCCTGCAGCTTGGCAAAGGCGACAAAGCTACCGGTCAGGGTCAAAGCACCAATTAACACAGTCAAACCAATGGAGACCAACGCAATGGTACCTTCTGCACCCTGTCCAAAGGCACTGGAGGTGGTAACCACCGGGGTAAGAATATCGGCAAATGATGTAGGGGCATGGCCCAGCTTGGAATAGTACTCCGCCAGAGCAATGGTCAATGAAGCCCCGCCGCCAAAGCCATTAAGCAACGCCACCATCTGGGGCATAGAGGTCATCTGAATTCTCAGGGCCATGGTTGCACCCACGACAAAACCCAGTAACACACCGGCAATAATATAGTTGAAGTTAACAATGCTGCTATCGAGCAAGGTCACTATTACCGCCATCAGCATACCCAGAGCAGACAATGTGTTACCTCGCACTGCGGTCTTGGGTTTGGTCAGGCCTTTAATACCGAGAATAAACAGAATACCGGCTACTAAATAAACGAAACTAACAATAGATGGACTCATCGCTTACTTCCTCTTAAACATGGCAAGCATGCGATTTGTGACTAAATAACCACCAACTACATTGATGGTGGCCAATGTTACCGCGACAAAGCCCAACCCGTTCACCAATAGCGGTGAGCTATCAGAACCCGCAGCCAGTAGCGCACCCACCAGGGTAATGCCAGAGACCGCATTGGTACCTGACATCAGAGGCGTATGCAATGTGGGTGGCACCTTGGTAATCAGCTCGACGCCAAGAAATAGGGACAGCACAAATAGCGCCAGTAATAGAATAAGTATTTCCATAGTTTATGCTCCTTCCGGCTGTGACTGCAGTTCTGGCAGATTGAGTAACTTGCGCATATGGGGATGGGGAACCTCACCCTGGTGAGCTACCACGGTCCCAGCAACAATTTCGTCGTTAAAGTCGAGATTGAGATTGCCCGTCTCGTCAAGAATTAACTCCAGCAAGGTCTGCATATTTTTACCCAGCATCTGGCTGGCGTGATAGGCCAGCTCTGAGGGGACATTTTCCGGGCCTATAATGGTGACATCGTGGGCCACCACTGTTTTACCCTGCTCGGTCAGATCGCAGTTGCCACCCCGCTCGGCAGCTAAATCCACAATCACTGCGCCCGGCTTCATGGCTTTGACCATGTCCTCAGTCACCAGGATGGGTGACTTGGCACCGGGAATCGCTGCGGTAGTAATAATAATATCTTGGCGGGCCACCACTTCGGTCATCAGCTCACGCTGACGGCGCAAAAAGTCTTCGCCCTGCTCCTTAGCGTAACCACCGGCACCCTCAGATTCGCCGGTATCCAGATCCAGTTCAACGGGCTTGGCGCCTACGGACAATATCTGCTCGCGAGCTGCGGGGCGCACATCATAGGCTTCTACCACAGCACCCAGACGCTTGGCGGTTGCACAGGCCTGTAGCCCGGCTACCCCCACACCCATGATTAGCACACGAGCCGGCTGCAAGGTGCCAGCGGCAGTCATCAGCATTGGAAAGATACGCGGCGCAGCCGAGGCTCCCAAAAGCACAGCTTTGTAGCCAGCCAGGGTTGCCATAGATGAGAGCACGTCCATGCTCTGGGCCCGGCTGATTCGGGGCACCAGCTCCAGCGCTATGGCAGTGGCGCCTCGCTCAGCAATAGCCTGAGCCGCCTGAGGCGAGGCCAGCGGATCCATCATGCCGATAATCAGCTGATCCTTGCGAACAAGGGCCAGATCGGCCTCCGAATTGTCATTGTTCGAGCCAAAACTCTGAACTTGCAAAATAATGTCGGCACTGGCAAAAAGCGCTGAGCGATCTGCATTAACCTCAGCACCGACAGCGGTATATTCCGCATCCGGATAGCCTGCAGCAATACCTGCTCCTGCTTGAACAACCACCTTTACGCCTCTGTCCGTCAGACTCTGGACATTAGCAGGGGACATGGCGACACGTTTCTCACCGGCTTTTATTTCCGAGGGGATCCCGATAATCACTCAATTCTCCTGTTTTTTGAAATGGGCATGTAAACTTCTATAATTTACGTGAATGCTAACAAATAAAATCACTGGCGAGTAATCGATTTAGGAATAATAACTATTACGAATCAATGATATCCCCAGAGCGCGCGAGTCTAAGGGGCTTTTAGAGAGGCAAGCCTAGCAAAAGGACTAGGAGTAACGATTTAAATAGGCGTTAATTGAGGCGGGAAATAGAAAAATCGGCCAATTCAGCCATAACGGATTTAAATTTACTGTCGGGCAGCTGCGCCAGCGCCTGTTTGGCCAGGTCGGCCTCTCGGCGAGCCAATTCCATGCTGTAGGCAATACCTCCAGAGGCCTGAACCGCCTCGAGAATGGTACAAAACTGCTGTTTGCTTTTATGGGTCACAGCATCGCAAATAAGCTTGCGCTGGGCCTCATCCACATGGTCTCGGGCAAAGATTAATGGCAGCGTCATTTTGCCCTCGGCTAAATCGTCGCCCACATTTTTGCCTATGGATTCCACATCGCCCTGATAATCCAACACATCATCAACAATCTGAAAGGCCATACCCAGATGTCTGCCATAGTCGGCCATGGCCTCGGACTCAGCCCCGGCAAGTACGGCGCCAGCTTCGGCCGCAGCTTCAAATAATTTAGCAGTTTTGCGGTAAATGACCTGCAGATAGATGTCCTCGCAGATGGTGGAGTTACCCGCATTGGCCATCTGCTGAACTTCACCCTCCGAAATCACATTGGTAGCATCAGCCATCAGCCCCATAATCGGCATATCCCCCACCTCAACCAGCATCTGGAAAGCTCGGGAGTAGAGAAAGTCACCCACTAGCACACTGGGCGCATTGCCCCACTGGGCGTTGGCAGTCTCGCGCCCACGGCGCAGAGCTGACACATCCACCACATCATCGTGAAGCAGGGTTGCTGTATGGATAAACTCGATCACCGCAGCCATCTTTACATGTTGCGATCCGCTGTAGCCATTAGCCAGGGCACTGAGCAGCAGGACCACAGGGCGCAGTCGTTTACCACCGGAGTCAACAATATAGTGCCCGATATTCTCCACCAGGCCGACATCGGATTGCAGTTGTCTGACAATCAAATCGTTGACCGCAGAAAATTCTTCATTAATCGCTTGGTGAAAAGACAGCATTACTGGTTGGGTTCGCCGGTTAAGATCCGAGGTGCATGCTAGGCAGCCCCTCCCCTGCTGTCAACCCAAAAAGTGCCTCCAGCCCAGTTCCAGCCACCTATTTGTCCGACAACAGACAGTTTAATAGTTGCCGCAAGGAGCATAACTGGGTACGATGCGCGCATTACACCAACTCCTAAGGAACACATGTCCTTCACCCCGAAATCCTCATACTCGAAAGAAGAATTACTTGCCAGTAGCCGCGGCGAATTATTTGGTCCAGACAATGCCCGGTTGCCAGCGCCTAATATGCTGATGATTGATCGCATCGTTGAAATAAACAACGACGGAGGCAAGCACGGCCTGGGGCAGATTGTTGCCGAAATCGATATCACCCCCGACCTGTGGTTTTTTGACTGCCATTTTGAAGGTGACCCCGTAATGCCGGGTTGCCTGGGTCTGGATGCGCTATGGCAGCTGGTTGGCTTCTTTCTTGTGTGGAACGGCAACAGTGGTCGGGGCCGCGCTCTGGGGGCAGGCAACGTCAAGTTCTTTGGTCAGATTTTGCCTACCGCCAAAAAGGTCACCTATCGTCTGGATCTAAAGAGATTGGTCCAGCGCCGCCTGATTATGGGCATCGCCGATGGCTCTGTTGAGGTAGACGGCCGCGAAATCTATACTGCTGAAGACCTTAAAGTAGGTCTTTTCACAAGCACCGACGACTTTTAATAGCATCTATTCATAGCATCTTTGCAAGCCGTCCCAAAATTCATCTAAAGATTAGCAACGAGGAAGATCAATGAAACGCGCAGTAATTACCGGACTTGGAATTGTTTCCTGTCTTGGCAACGACAGGGAGACAGT
>JBMZST010000026.1:0-12181 GCA_049623265.1 Porticoccaceae bacterium | reverse complement strand
GCTTTTCTACGCCTTTGCCATTGGCACCGACAGGATCCAGGTCTCCAGCAAATAGATAAACTGGCAGTGCTGAATCAATTTGAGCCATGGCCTTTGGTTGCGAAAGCTGAGCCAAGCCATTGAGAAAGTCATACCAGGACTGAGTGCTGATAGCGCCGCCGCACCAGGGATCAGCAATATAGCTGTCCACCATATCATTGTCTGAGCATAGCCAGTCCTTTTCGGTGCGGGTAGGTTTAAAGGCGCGATTAAATGAACCAAAGGATAGCTGTTCAAGCAGGTTGCTGGTATTGCTTGCGCCAACTCGTGCGCGTTCTATCCAGGCCAGTCCGGCAGCGATTTTAAAAGCACTCGGAGAATCATAGTTTGATCCAGATAGAACTAGGCCCACCAGAGGGGTGCTCAGCTGGCGCAGCTGCTGACCATATTGCTGACAAAACCGGGTCGCCATAAATGACCCCATGCTATGACCCATAATAATAAGAGGTATATGCTGCTGGCCCGCCAAGTGGTTAATCAGCTGCCACTGGTCATCTACCATTTGACTCCAGCTGTCACTATCGCCCATATGATAGAGGCTATTCATAGCCTCACCGGTGCGTCCGTGGCCGCGGTGATCGCCAGCAGTCACCATAATGCCCTGTTGATTGAGATACTGGGCCAAATCGGCGTAGCGAGCACTGTGTTCTGACATGCCGTGCATAATATGCAGCCAGGCTACAGGTTTGTCAGGTTGCCACTGATGATAGTAATGGTTGCCATCTGCCCCGCTGTCAAAGGCGATACTCTTAAGCGCCATTTTTGTACCCCATATTTATTATTTTTAGTCTATTTCCAGGCTAATAAACCATGCCTACTGTTACAGAAAAGCACAGTACAGCTAACTGGTTACTACCAGGTAGCAGACTAGCTCGGTATCACCTGCATTGGCAATACTGTGGTTTAGATCGCCCCGGTAATGTGCAGAGTCTCCCTCAGAGAGTTCCGTGCTACTATCCCCGGAAATCAATCTTGCTCTGCCTCTGGTGATAGTTAGCAGCTCCTTTGTCCCCTCGTAGTGAGGAGCACTGACCAGGCTGGACTTTGGCGCAATTTTAAGCTCGTAAAACTCAATATTCTTTTCTTTATGCAGCGGGGAGAGAGTGCGAATCTGGCATTCCTTATCCGAGCGAAACAGGTTGCTTTTATCCTCCCCATGAACCACCTCTATGGTGGACGATGCCCAGGGCTGATCTACAAGCTCGCCAATGCTCATATTGAATGCCTGAGCTATGCGAAAGGTGACGGTGAGTGTTGGGTTGGCCTGGCCTCGCTCAATCTGACTAAGCATAGAGCGGCTCACGCCTGAGGACGAGGCCAGCTGATCCAGTGTGAGCTTATGCTTTTTCCGCAGCTCAATTACCCGGTTGCCCATAGCTTGGCCGGTACTTTTGTCTGTATCTGTCATTGCGTCAGGTCTCATTTAGCATCTCTTATACAGGAAATTAATCTTGCATAAAGGAAAATGCATGTCTACGATAATGGAATAAGTTCTTTTATAGTAAACAACTGCGAGGCAAATGCCAAGATGAAAGCGCTGGTAAAAAGAAAGTCGGAAAAGGGACTCTGGCTTGAAGATGCGCCTGTGCCTGAGATAGGTATCAATGATGTGTTGATCAAAATAAATCGCACTGCCATCTGTGGCACAGATATGCATATCTATAACTGGGATAGCTGGGCGCAGTCGACCATTCCTGTGCCCATGGTGGTGGGCCATGAGTTTGTCGGAGAAATCGTCGATGTGGGCTCTAATGTCAATGATTTTACCCCTGGCCAAATCGTCTCTGGCGAGGGGCACGTGGTCTGCGGCCGCTGCCGCAACTGTCTGGCGGGGCGACGCCATCTCTGCGCTCAGACCAGCGGTGTAGGTGTGGATAGATCAGGGGCGTTTGCTGAGTATCTGGCTCTACCCATGTCCAATGTTTGGGAGCACAGGCCGGGCATAGACCTGGATGTGGCGGCATTGTTTGACCCCTTGGGCAATGCGGTTCACACCGCACTGCAGTATGACCTGCTCGGCGAAGATGTGCTGATTACCGGAGCCGGACCCATAGGGGCCATGGCTGCCGCTGTGTGCCGACATGCCGGTGCCAGGCATGTAGTGATTACAGATATTAATCCCCAGCGCCTGGCGCTGGCCCAATCTCTGGGAGCCAGCTGTGGAGTAGATGTGCGCCATGAAAACCTGGCCGATGTGCAGCGTAAACTGGGGCTCTCAGAGGGTTTTGATGTGGGTCTGGAAATGTCGGGAAGCCCTGCGGGCTTTAACGATCTACTGGCCAATATGTGCCATGGGGGTAAGGTAGCGATGCTTGGTATTCCCAGTGAGGAAATGGCCATTGACTGGAGTCAGGTGATTTTTAATATGCTGACCATTAAGGGTATATATGGGCGTGAAATGTACGAGACCTGGTACAAGATGTCTGTGTTGGTGGAATCCGGGCTTGATATATCCCCGGTGATCAGCCACCGACTGGGGTTTGAAGATTTTCAAAAGGGTTTTGATGCTATGAATGCCGGGGAAGCCAGTAAAGTCATTCTTAATTGGCAGTAATTGGGAGGGTAGGTGATGTACGACAGATTCCAACAGCATGTGAGTGGCCAGCTAAAAGCCATTGAAGAGGCTGGTTTATATAAATCTGAACGGCTGATTACCAGCCCTCAGGGAACCCATGTGCGCATCGGCTCTGGCGATGAGCTACTCAATCTCTGTGCCAATAATTACCTGGGTCTGGCTCAGAACCCAGAGGTCAATGCTGCCGCAGCAAGAGGGCTTGAGGAATGGGGTTATGGCATGGCCTCGGTGCGCTTTATCTGCGGTACCCAGGCAGTACACAAGCAATTGGAACAGAGGCTCAGCCAGTTTTTAGCTATGCCGGATACCATACTCTACCCCTCCTGCTTTGATGCCAACGCTGGCCTGTTTGAAACTCTACTGGGCGCTGAGGATGCAGTGATCAGTGACGAGCTGAACCATGCCAGCATTATTGATGGTGTGCGTCTGTGCAAGGCTAGCCGTTACCGCTACCGCAATAATGATATGGCCGACCTGGAGGCTCAGCTGCAGGCGGCACAGGCCGCTGGCGCCAGATTTAAGCTGATTACCACTGATGGCGTATTCTCGATGGATGGCAGTATTGCCCGGCTGGATGAAATCTGTGATCTTGCCGATAAATACCAGGCCCTGGTGCATTTTGACGACTGCCATGCCACCGGTTTTATTGGTGCCAATGGCCGTGGTACCCACGAATACCGAGACTGCATGGGCAGGGTTGATATTATTACCGGCACATTGGGCAAGGCTCTGGGCGGTGGCAGCGGTGGTTTTACCAGTGCGCGTGCAGAGATAGTAGAGCTGTTGCGGCAGAGTTCGCGCCCCTATCTTTTTTCTAACACCCTAGCGCCGCCAGTGGCGGCGGGCGCTATCAAGGCCCTGGAGCTGGCTGCTAACTCAGCTGAGCTAAGAGAGCAGCTGCAGAAAAATACCCAATTCTTTAGGCATGGTCTTGAACAGTTGGGTTTTGAGCTTTTGCCCGGTGAGCACCCTATAGTGCCAATTATGCTGGGCGATGCTAGTCTTGCCGCGCGGTTTGCTGCGGAAATGTTAAATCAGGGGGTCTATGTGGTGGCCTTTTCCTACCCAGTGGTTGCCCAGGATCGTGCGCGAATCCGCACCCAGATGTCAGCCGCTTTCAATCGAGAGGATTTAGAGTTTGCCCTTGCAGGGTTTGCCAGAGTGAAACAACAGTTAGAACTCTAGGCGACAGATAAAAAAAGGGGTGGCTTGTAGAAAGCCACCCCTTTTTACCATTTGGCAGTGCTGCTTAGAAGTTCTTGCGCACTGTTAAACCATAGGTGCGTGGTGCATTTGGATAACCACTGAAACTACCGGGTGATGCAGTGGTGGGGAATGCCGAGATCAAACTCTCGTGGTCAGTCAGGTTACGACCCCAGAGCATAGCGTCCCAGCCGCCATTGGCACTGCTAAAGCCGAGGCTGGCATTGAGGTTGTCTGTGCCACGGCTAGCCAGGCTAAATGGAATCAAGTCAGCAATGTTGATGTCTTTCTCATGCACATATTCCACGCGGAAGAAACCCTCCACGCCACCTGCAAGAACAAATGAATAGACGGCATTAGCGTTGACACTTAACTCATGGACGCCAGCAGGCTGCAAACCACTGAGATCAACAGTTTGCGCACCTGGAGCACATTGATATCGAGCTTCGGCCAGGCCTGTAGTATCGCAGGTTCCGTTTACAAATGAGTCATAGACTGGATCAATGGCGATACCAGATAGTCCCAAAACCAGGTTCTCCGATAGGGCAAACATACCGTCAAACTCAACGCCTTTGTGGGTTTCTTTACCGGCATTTTCCAGGTTAAACCCTGTTCCCGAGAAGACATTGGACTGGAAGCCTTCGATAGACTGCTCAAAGTAGGCGATATTGAAATAGCCATTATCGAATACGGCCTTAAGGCCTACCTCTATATTGGTGGCTTCTTCAGGATCTGCTGCGCGATTACCCGGCGTGCGACCATCGACAGACATATTAACCGAGACGGCTTTAAAGCCCGTTGAGTGACCGGCATAAACGGTCATAGTCTCGTTGAGATCATAGGCCAGGCGGAAGGTGTGAGTCAGGTCATTGGACTTGAAGATACCTGATTCTTCGGTATTGGGGTAGTTGGGAAATCCTGGGAAGAACTGCAGGCCCACCAATGAGTTAAAGGGACCCCCAGCCAGCGGCAGTGCGGCAAAGGTATCTACAATGGTGACATCGGAGACTACAGTCTTTTCGTCTTCGGTGTAGTTTAGGCCCAGAGTGGCGGTCAGCTTCTCAGAGAGAAAGTAATCAAATTGGCCAAAGACCGATGTAGCCACACCGTTCATGGTGAATTTCTCAGCTACATCGCCGGTACCTGGCGCATAGAAGGAAGAAGACAGCCCGTTGATGCTGGGCATCAGGCTGGCACCAGTGATGTTGTCGCCCAGCAGATAGGCGGCCACCGCGGCAGGGTCTGCCGTTGGAGACAGCAGGGCGGCCAGTGCAACATTTCCAGTGGCTGCAATTTCAGCCTGGATAGTCTGTCCCAGCACCATGGCAGTCGCCACCGTGTCTAAATTGCCTGACAAGCCAGCAGCGGCAAAGCCACCCTGTACCAGGAAGTCGGCATAGGTGCGAAGGTCTTCACCAAAGGTTACATTGCGGAAGGTTTCAACATCTTCATCGGAGTGGAAAGCGCCAACCATCCACTGCAGGTCGCCATCGCCGTTGGACGTCAGGCGCAGTTCCTGTGTAAAGGTCTCGAAGGCGTAGTCAACGCGGTTTTCATCGACTAACAGGGCTGCGGAGAAGTCGGCATCAAAAGTAGACTTTAATGACTGCTCTCGCACCGAGCTGATAGAGGTGAGTGTTGCGTAGCCTAGGTCGTAATCAAACTGTACCGATAGGCCTTTACCTTCTAGTTTATTGGTTGGATTTTCATTCATTGCAAGGTTTCTTGCCCATGGATCCACAGGGGTAGTGGCAAAGCCTCGAGCAGCGGCCAGAGCAGAGGAAACACCGGCAGCAGCGCCGTAGGCCAGTGAGCTAGCTGCACAGCAGACTTCGTCAATTTCATTGTAGTCGGCAATAACACGAATGCTGAGATCATCCGAGGGCTCTATCAGCAGCTGGCCGCGGATAGCGCTGCGATCGCGCGAGTTTACGCTATCACCGGTGGTGATATTGGTGGCATAGCCATCAGCTGAATTATCACTGGCGGACAGACGATAGGAGACTGTATCGCTCAGAGGTCCAGTGATAGTGCCCTTGATAATCTGTGAGCCATAGTTACCAGCGGTAGCTTCAATCATGCCGCCAAACTGATCATCCGGCAGCATGGTAGTCACACTGATAACACCGGCTGAGGCATTTTTACCAAAAAGAGTAGACTGGGGGCCGCTCAATACTTCGACGCGCTCTACGGTTGGCAAATCTGCCAGAGAGGAAGCGGAGCGAGTACGTGGAACACCATCGATATAGACACTGACTGCAGGCTCAATACCTGGATTATTGGCGCCATTGCCGTAGCCACGGATAATAAAGTTGGTTTGTGCCGAGCTTTGCAGCTGATTAACCCGTAGGGAGGGCACTGCAGTTTGCAGGTCTATAAGATCCACAATACTGGACTGCTGAATAGTTTCACCACTGGTAACAGAGACGCTGATAGGTACGTCCTGCAGTGACTGCTCTCGTTTGTTAGCTGTAATAACAATCTCATCGATTGCGGCCTGAGCTAACCCAGTTGAAACCACGCCGGCAACCGCAGCAGCCATGCGCAACAATTTACATTGCTTGGTGTACATAAAATCCCCTCAAATATAAAAAATAACCGATTTATTTCGGATGTTTATTCTGTTGGATGTGGTCTTAAAGGCAGTAAAAATAGGCCCCCCAGCCAACAGGCCGGTACTCTATTGGGCATAAGGTTCAGGATCAACCTCTAAATGCAGAATATTGCTAAATTCGAAGCTTTTTTGCCTGACCGGCTAATCATTCGGACGAACTGTGCTGAAAAGGCATCAAAGCTGGTGTTTAGAAATGCTATCTACAGCTCAAAAAGGGTAGACAGAGCGGCCGTTATTACACCGACTCGAGTGTTAGCCGTATTTGGCGAGAATCTGTTCTCGCTTGCGCGGACAGATATTGACCTTAGCCAGGTCTCCCTGAATGTGGGGCAGTGCAAGAACACGGCGGTCCATTACCATAAACCACAGCCAGGGCACATAGGCCAGCAGATACATGCCGTAGTAGCCATTGGGGAGTTCAGGAATATCATCGAAGTTGCGCAGGCTTTGGTAGCGACGGATGGGATTGGCGTGGTGGTCTGAGTGGCGCTCTAAATGGAACAGCGCTAGATTGCTCATAATATAGTTGGCGTTCCAAGAATGGTGGGGCAGGCAGCGCTCGTAACGGCCATTGTCCTTTTTCTCACGCAGCAAACCATAGTGCTCTATATAGTTAGCGGATGTCAGCTGGAACCAGGCCCAGAAATTATGCACTGCCAAGAAAGGCAGCATGATCCAACCAAAGGCGTAGATCAACGCACCTTGGAACAGAGCGCTGATTGCGTAGGACTGCAAAATATCATTGTCCACGGACCAGGTGCTCTTGCCCTGTTTTTGCAGGCGCGACTTCTCCAGTTCCCAGCCACGCCGAAAGGTGCCGGGAATCTCACGCAGGGTAAAGGCATAGATGGACTCGCCCATTCGCGAGCTGGCAGGGTCGTCTGGCGTGGCCACCAGCACATGATGGCCGCGGTTGTGCTCCACACAAAAATGTCCGTAGGCAGGCACGGCCAGAGTGATTTTCGCCAGTAGCTTTTCGATGCTGGTTTGTTTATGGCCCAGTTCATGCGCCGTATTGATACCCAAGCCACTGTAACCGCCAGCGATAATTGCGGTGACCAGAATGGTCCACCAGCTCAGATCATTGGTGCCCACTACATAAGCAAAGATAATCAGTGCGACAAAGTGCAGTGGCACGGTAAGGTAAGTTAGATAGCGGTAATATTTATCCGCCTCCAGCTGCGGTACTAACTCCTCCGGCGGATTGTTGTCGTCACTGCCAATCAGCCAGTCAAGCAAGGGCATCAGCGTATAGTTAATAATAAGGGGCAGGCAGAGAGTCCATTCGACGCCGGTACTGTAAAAGATAAATACGCCCATCAGGGGGAAGATCGGCATAAACACCGAGATAAGCCAGAGATAGCGCTTTTTATCACTGTAACTAATCAAGCCTTTCTGGGCGTCTTCAATCGAGTAAGTGGCCATTGCGTGCCTCCTGAAGTCCGCTGTAGCCTCTGAGGCTGGACCTGAGTTGCGGGGTCGCTCTGCGGAAACTTATTATTTTTGTAACCTGACTATAATCTCTTTCGGGCTAAAAAGATATTGCCTGCTCGACTGGGGAAAATAGTCAGCAGACTGTGAATTCCTTGAATATACTTAGGCAAACGTTGCTGAAAATGACAGGGAAATTGCTTGAGCAATATCAGTCATAAAATAAACGGAAGATGGACCCAGCGTTTCCTTTCTTTTGTCGATTATATTGATCGCCCTTGGGTTGTGATCCTAATGGGGATTCTCAATATTTTCCCGTTTGTACTATTCCTGTATTTCACCAGAGAGCCGGTTGCTGCTATTGTCAATCAGAGCCTGTCTGTCACCTTTGTTCATTGGCTTGCAACTTACAGTCTTTGGCTGTTTTTAGGCACGATACTGTTTTTATCCCTGTATAACTTCTTGCCCAAAATCGCCAATGCCATCGCCAAAAAAAGTGGCATTTTAAAGCTTGAGGACGCATTGATTTTAAAAGAGGCCTTTGAGGATATTGTCGGCATTAAGTCTGATCGTATCGGGGGTGAGTGCGAGGCATTTTTAAACAAAGGTGACAGCAGCGATCCCGACCAGGTATTTAAATCTATCGCCCAACCAGACCAGCAGATCTACTTTACAGTGAATACCATATGGAAATTTCTTGAGAAGATATCCGGTAATCTGGGTTTTGATGTGCGCTTGGCAGAAATAGGGCCGGTTGGAGAACTGGTAAGCTGGTATACCCATGGCGGTGAGCCTCCAAAGCACGATATTTCAGAGCTTGACTGCGCCGATAGCGCCCTCAGGTACTGTGTGAGTAAAAAATCTGTGGTCGTGATCCCAGATATACAAAAAGAGGCGGAAAAAACGGTCGACCAGCACTACCATATGTTTGAGGAACACGAGAAGGGCTCGCTTCTCTGCTATCCTATTTACCATAAGCCAACGAAGAGCTATCCCTATGTGTTGTGCATCAAGACCAACAAGGCGGGGTACTTTACTGCAGGTCGAGAAGAGTATTACAAGTGGTTGTACGACCAATTTGGTTTGCGGCTGGGTTTAGAGCACAGCCTGAGGCTATTGAAAGGAGATTAGAATGTCATTAGCTAAAAAGAAGAGCGCAGATACATCAAATAAGAGTGGTGAAAAATCCAAAAAACTGGTGGTTGTAAAAGTAGTGCCAGACAGTTTTACCAAGCAGCGTGTCAACTTGATCGAATCCCATATAGAGGAGGGGGTAAAGCGCGACCTGTCCCTGCTGAAAAAGTTTGGCCTGATGGGCTCCTGACTAATGCAGTCATTGAGCCATTAGGAAAGAGAGAGACCCAGTCTGCCTTGGGTCTGATACAAAGGGTGGCCAGCTGCGTAAAATGTTAAAGCAGTGATTCAGGTCACACCCCCGATGTCAGATGCAGTTATCAAAAAATCAACAGCCTCAGAGTTTAGTCCCTCAGAGTTGTCCCGCATTGTCGAGATGGCCTGGGAGGATCGAACCCCCTTCGAGGCCATAGAGTTCAACTTTGGCCTAAATGAATCTGCAGTCATTAATCTTATGCGTCAGCAGGTTAAGCCGCGCTCATTTCGTCTCTGGCGGAAACGGGTAACCAGCCGCAAAACCAAGCATCAAGCCCTGCGTTCACCAAACGTCAGCAGGGGCTATTGCCCGACGCAGTATAAGCGCTAACCCTTATTTCCCTTTTTTGCCAGGAGTTTGCCATGATCAAATTCAAAGCCTCCCTAATCGCCCTGTTGATATCCATGCCTCTGTCTGCCGCCAATGACGACAGGCTGCTTACCTATGGATTCGATGCCGAATCAAGACTTAACTGGGCCTATTTTAGTGACCAGGTTATGGGTGGAGTCTCCGAGGGAACCGTGGACTATAGAGATGAGAATGACGCCAGCTATGCCCATATGACGGGCACTGTGTCTACAGAGAATAATGGCGGTTTTATACAAATTCGCCGCGCTGTGGCCAAGGGCTCAGTGAGCTCTGCCGCTGGTGTCTATGTCAAGGTCCGCGGCAACTCCCAGAATTATTTTATCCACCTGCGCACCTCTGGCACGGTGCTGCCTTGGCAGTACTATCAGGCGGGATTTGACACCACTGAGGAATGGCAGACCATACGTCTACCCTTTGCAGAGTTCGAGCGCTCCGGTTCCTGGTTGCGCAAATCTCTCTCGCCCAACAGTATTCGCAGCATAGGTATTTTGGCTTACGGCAGAGACCACCAGGCCGATATTGATATCGCTGAGATTGGCTTTTACCACTGATCCCCTTTGATTTATGATCCCTGTGTAGCTGTTGCCGCTCCAGGCAACGTCCAGATAACAAAGCGGGCAGGAGTAGTCGAGTATGGATCAGTCGAGAACCACAGTAGGGCGCGGTAAGTTATACAGCAGTATTTTGGATACCATTGGCGACACGCCCTGTGTACAGATTAAAAATTTGGTACCAGAGGGCGTCAGGCTCTATGTAAAGGCGGAGTTTTTTAACCCCGCAGGCTCTGTAAAGGATCGCCTGGCCATCAGTATTATCGAGGAAGCCGAGCGCAGTGGACAGTTGCAGCCGGGCCAGACAGTAGTCGAGGCCACCAGTGGTAATACTGGGGTGGGTCTGGCAATGGTCTGTGCGGCCAAGGGCTATCCCTTTGTAGCCACCATGCCCACTAGCGTGTCCATAGAGAGGCGCAAGCTGATGCGGTTTCTTGGGGCTAAGGTGATACTTACTCCCAAAGAAGATAAAGCGATGGGCTGCTACCTCAAGGCTGTAGAGTTATCCGAGGCCAATAATTGGTTTTTAGCGCGCCAGTTTGAGACCGATGCCAATGCCAAAATCCATGAAAATACCACTGCTCAGGAGATTCTCGCGGACTTTGAAGGGGATCGCCTGGACTACTGGGTGACAGGCTATGGTACCGGCGGTACTTTTTCTGGCGTTGCCAAAGTTTTGCGAGAGCAGCGTCCTGAGACCAAGATTGTGCTCAGTGAGCCAGCCAATGCTCAGCTGATCGACAGTGGTGTTGCCCAGGAGCGCAGCGCCAATGGCTCGCCAGTGGGCAGCCACCCGGCCTTTGAGCCCCATATGATTCAGGGTTGGACGCCAGACTTTATCCCTGCGGTGCTCCAGGATTCCATTGACAATAAACGCTTTGATCTACTGGTACCCATAGAGGGTCAGCAGGGCATTGAAGGGTCTAAAATGCTGGCGCAGAAAGAGGGTATTTTCACCGGTATTTCTGGCGGCTCGACTTTTTCGGTGGCCCTGGATATAGCTAAACATGCTGAGCCTGGCACAGTGATTCTCTGTATGTTGCCAGATACGGGCGAGCGCTACCTATCGTCGCCTCTGTTTGATGATGTAGCAGAGGGCATGAACCAGCAAGAGATTGAACTCTCTCACTCAACCCCTGGCTTTCACCTGATGGACTAAGAATTCTGCCGTTTGGCTAGGGCTTCAAGTTGCTCTGCGGTAGCTGGTTGTTGATGTTTCTCCTTCCACTCACTGTAGGGCATGCCGTAGACCGCTTCTCGCGCCTGTTCTGGTTCCAGTTTAACACCCAGCTCTTCAGCTGCGGCTCCATACCATTTACCCAGGCAGTTGCGGCAGAAGTCGGCGAGAATCATTAGGTCTATATTCTGCACCTCTTTGTGGCTGTCCAGATGTTGGAGAAGGCGGCGAAAAGTCGCCGCCTCTATCTCTGTGCGTTCAGACTCTTTTAACATTGCAGCTATGATTGCTGGGCGGCGCGCAGCTTGAGTAGCCAGCTATCGTGGCGTCGCTCTGCGTCGTAGAAAACCGCTGCGGTAAAGGCCACCATAAACAGCAGGATAAAGTGGGACGCAATACTGATACCCATATAGATAACACTGCCCAGATAGGCACCAAACACCACAGACCACATCCAGGCGAGTACAGTCATAATCCACATTCTTGAGACAGGATCTGGGATATGCCGTAGGGGATTTTTATTGTGGTCCATAACTGCGTTGTAGCAATCGTAAAACCAGAGAAACGCGAGTTTAGTCTTCATTAGATTACCCTCTTTTATTATTCGGTTAAGTACTTTCAACCTTTTATTTATTAGTCTTCCTATAAAGTTACGGGGGGTGATTTTTATCGGATCATCAGAAAAACTGGAGTCTATTAGCGCTTGACTAGCACTTACAGCTTGCTTGTTGATTTGATGATAAAAAAACCCGCCATAAAGACGGGTTTTTTCATAGTTGGCGCACTCGGAAGGATTCGAACCTTCGACCGCCCGGTTCGTAGCCGGGTACTC
>JBMZST010000025.1:0-12491 GCA_049623265.1 Porticoccaceae bacterium | reverse complement strand
GTTTCATAAAGTTCCCTCAGATAAATCCATAGTTAGTTAATGGGGGCTCGCATACAGCCTTGTACACCCTCTTTATTATTGCTGCTCCACTATCTCAGAACTGGTTAATCTATGCAAATTCACATATCTTTCGGACTGAGCCAGTGGTGAGTACCTGGCAATTTAACGCCCGAGCGCTTCTCTAGCCTGCTCTATACGGCCAATTAAACGCGAGGTATTTTCGTCGCCATAGGTTTCCAGGGCGTGGACCTGTAGCTGGTTTAAGGCATGCTGAAGTTCTGATACTGCACGCGTCTTGGTAGCTGGGTCAGTGCTGCCTCGGCTGTTGATCCAGATCGGTGAGCTGTGAGCGAAAGGGTAACTGTCCATCAGTGGCCAGGCTGAGTCACCACTGTGAACACGGGCTGCAACCCAACCACCCTCTGGCAGTACCAACTCGCCACTGAATTGTCGCGATTCGCCAGCGCTGAGACCAGGCGCAGACCACACCACTGCACCATTCACCAACACCTCGACCTTATCAAAGGCCACCGCAGTCGAAATATTCAAGGTGAAAGCGCGCTTACCCGACTGCACAATATCGCCGGGGCCGGCGGCAGAATCCAGGCTGAATAGCAGTGCGGGCGAGTTAGTTACAAAACTGCGGCCCTGCTTTATCTCCTTTATGAGCGGACTCCATTGAGTTTTGCGCCTGTCTTGCTGGGCATAGACTCGCGCCGTGCCAATGGCTGGGGTACGGTGAAAGTCGACAAACATATCGGTGCCCGCCATAGCAATAACTGGTCGGCCAATATTGAGTAACCGATACCAGAGCTCCGAGGTTCCCAGTGCATCACTCCAGGCACAGACAATCTCAAGACCCAAATTATCAGAGAGAATTGCGTCGGGAATAAACTCCAGTGGAATACTGGTAGCATTGTCGCCTTCAAAGGGATTGATATTGGTCGCCACAGGATGCACATAGGTACCTATGCTATCTCTGTGAGCGGCGACAAAGGCCATAACATCAGCATTGGATAGATTGCCACTGTTATGTTTGGGATAGCCTGGGCCCCAGAACCAGGGGAAGTAGAACTTATCAGGGCCAACCACACCTATATGGCCATGGAAATGGGCCCGCACCTCCTGAGCAAAACGAATAAGACCGCCGTCTTTGGTACGCACTGTCTCCCCAAGAAACTCTCTATCCATTAACCGGTTATGCAGATTGGCCGCCTGAGGCGTAGCTAGATCGAGATTTTCGCCTGCAAGCAGTGGCTTGATATCACTGGTGATATGGCGGTATGGGCCGTCATAGTTGAGATGCAAATGAAAATCAGCCGATTTATAGCCAGCAGTTTTGGCGTTCCAAACCTCTTCCATGGGTACAATAATGGGTTCCTTTTGCGCCGCACTCACCTCAGTAGTAACAGAAACAGGCAGACCCATAATGCCATGGACAGCCTGCACTCTGATCTCACCCAGGGGAACATCAAGCTCCATAGCGCCAGGGGTGTAAAAATAATGTTCACCATTTTGTGAGTCAAAATAGGTGGCCGCGCTGTTGCTAACTATGGGGTGCCCGCTCGGCCCTCTGACCGAGACACGAGCCGGCGTTACCTTGCCATCAAGCTTGGTGACCAGTTTTGCGCGGGTTCGCTGGTGTCCCCAGTCCCACTGAGCAATCTCCAGGGGTTTGGGCGCTCCCCCCAGGGCCGATACTGACATCAGCCTAAACTGCTGGCGCTGGTCTGGCTCTGTGTAATAGATGGTCTGGCCGTCAGCACTCCAGGCCGGATCCTGGATATAGGCTCGGCCAGGGGTCAAATTGTTGACAGGATCGGGACTGTTAACATCGGCAACCATCAAGTTAAGATCATCATTCACAGGCCAGTTATAAGCCAGAACAGGCTGATACGGATGCACATCAAAGCCCAGCTGCCCAGCAATACTCACCGTTTTCACTATTTGCTCTGAGCCATCATCTAGGGAGCGCCGTCTTATTTGACGCTCGGGCCAGTCAAGGTGGCTGTAATAAAGATGCTTGCCATCACTGGATAGACGAGGGTTCCTCGAATGCCCATCGAGCTCAGTGACCCTGTCGAAAGCACCAGACGACAGGCTATAACGCCAGATATCTAACAGCCCTCCTCTGCCAGAACTTAGATAGAGTGACTGCCCATCCGGCGAAAATTCCGGGTCCAGATCAATTTTTGGCGTGTTAATTTGGCGTAGGTCGCCCGTCTGCAAGTTAAGTAGGCTGATAGCGGAATCGGTGCCCCTATCTGACACAAAGGCCAAATGCCTGCTGTCTGGTGACCAACGGGGGCGACCATCTATAGCTTTACCCTCAGACACTCTCTTGGCGATACGGGTCTCAAGATCTAAGGTCCAGATCCAACCATAAGAGGCAAATGCAAGGGACTGACCGTCAGGAGAGGCCGCTGGATATTTTGGGCCGGAAGAGAGTATCGGCAGTTCGTAACTCTCCAGATAGATATGATGCCTCTGCCCATCAACCTTTGGGTATCGGTGCGTCCACTCGGCCTGAGTTAACAGCGAGAACATCAATAGAGGCAGCAAAATAAGATGTCGACTTTTCATAGGATCATAGACTGTTATTGTTATGTGCTTAAGAGGTTAAACAGCCTCGCAGGTTTGTTCAAGCTATTAACGCCATCCTGTTATAGACTGGAGCTATAGACTGAGGTTATAGACTGGAGCTGCGGATTGAGGTCATTTCTGTGAGTACCTGGAAAAAGATAACTGCTGCTGTCATTGTTGCCAGCCTTTTGTTCGGTGGCTATGTTTTTGTACAGATTCGCTCTCTTACTGTCGAGCAGGTTACCGATGATCTGCACGTTTTATATGGGCTGGGGGGCAATGTTGGCGTACTAAAAACCAGTGAAGGCACGGTAGTTATCGACAGCATGACCTTCCGCTATCAGGGTGATCGAATTAAAAAAATAGCGGAACAACTCACCGGTGTTCCCGTCAGTATGATTATCAACACCCACTACCATTTCGACCATACCCATGGTAATCCAGCTTTTGACCATGGAACCCGGGTAATCGCCACCAATAGAACCAGGCATCACCTATTACAAACTGACTCTGAGTATTTTGCCGGCGCAGAGCCACTGATGCCCAACGAAACCTTTGACGATAGCATGACTCTCAATCTCGGCGATAAAACACTGCAGCTATTGCATCCGGGGCCCGGGCATACTGATGGTGATCTTGTGGTGTTTATGGTGGAGGATAAAACTGTGCATACCGGAGACCTCTATTTCTACAAGCACTATCCCAATATAGATCTTGAAGCTGGCGGCTCGGTGCAAGCCTGGAGTGGCAGCATTGATAAAATAATGGCGCTGAATTTTGACAGAGTCATACCTGGCCATGGACCGGTTACTGGTAGAGAGGATCTGCGGCAATTCCAAGCCTTTATGGGGCAGCTTGCAGATATTGGCAATTGGTCTCGGCGCCAGAATATATCACTGGAGGAGACCTTAAAAACCGATCGGCTGACAGAAGATGCCAACTATGAGCCCCTCAAACTGATTATCCCAATCGGACTGGATCGGGATTTTGTTCTGCGGCGAGCCTGGGAGGAAACCCATGGCGCCTTTGAGTTGCGGCCCTAGGTAGCGGAGCTGGCGGCAGCAACTAGCCTAGAAAAAGGGTCCGTATCAAGACTTACCCATTGACCCATTTTGGCTTGCGCTTTTGCGCAAAGGCTGTGACCCCTTCTCGTGCATCTTTGGTCTTCATCAATCGCATAATTTCAACCTGGCTGAGGGCCAGTGCCTCGTCCCAATTATCCAGTGCATCCACGCCGGCAAGCACGCGCTTGGAGGCGCGAATGGATGTCGGAGAATTGCTGGCAATAGTCTGAGCCAGCGCTCGGGCCGCATCCATTGCACCACCAGCCTCAGAGATAGAATTGATAATCCCCAGCGCGGCAGCCTCTGATGCCTCCACCTTACGGCCGGTCAGAATTAACTCCATGGCCGCCTTTTCGCCAATCTGGCGAGTCAAACGCTGAACACCACCGGCAGCAGCAAATAGCCCCACCTTGACTTCCGGTAATGCAAAGGTCGCTGAAGGCACTGCTACAGCAAGATCACAGGCCAGGACAATCTCCAGCCCACCACCCATAGCTACGCCGTTAACTGCGGCAATAACAGGCTTTTCCCTCTGGGTGCGCGAACAGAGCCCGGCAAAGCCAGATGCGGGAACCGACATATCACCACCACTGGCAGTGACTTTTAAGTCATTGCCACTGCAAAAGGCTTTGTCCCCTGCCCCAGTAACAATGGCAACCCATAAGTCATTGTCCTGCTCAAACTCATCAAAAATTTCCGCCAACTCAAAATGTGCGGCACTAAACAACGCATTGTAGGACTCGGGGCGATTGAGAGTGATTTCAAGAATATGTCCATCCCGCTTGAGTTTAACGTACTCAAAGCTACGGCTAAGAAAATCGTCTGACATGGCGGCTCCTATTGGATGAGGGTTAACGAGATAATTTTTACCCGCTCGATGTGTAATGCTGACAGACTGACCAACCGGACTGTCAAATTGGTGCAAGGCTCGCATGGTGGCGCGGTGATCGGCGGGTACTGAGGCCATAATCCGGCCCTCGGCATTGCGCGCAAACAGATAGGCATGATTGCAGCCGTGCTGATTGTGACGCACTGTATAGGCTTCAATTACCGCTTCACAATCCTGTTCCAGCAAATTAACTTGGGTTTGGCTGGTGATGGCTTGCTGCAAGTCAATGCCGGAATAGTCAGTCCAGCCACTCGGCGCCCGGGCCGAATAGACACCAGCAGAATGCTTGCTGAGATAACCGCCATTGGCAAGAACCAGACCATAGGCCTCTGGGTCTTTACGCAATTTATCAACCATGCTGGCAATGCCATGGGTGGAATAATTATTCCCAGGGCCGCCAAAATATGGCAGACCGCCGGTCACTGTCATTTCATTCTGCGTTGGGTCCAGCCCTAGTATTTCAGCAGCTAGATGCACAACAATCGGGAAGCAGCTGTAGATCTCTCTGTAGCTGATATCTGTTTGAGAAACTCCAGCTCGCTCAATAGCATGGGTCAAAGCTAACTCAAGTGCCAGAGATTGGGATAGCTGGGGCCGCTCGGAAACTTTCTTGTCCTGCACATCGGAGTAGCCATGCAGGTAAATCCATTTATCCTCCGCAATGCCAAGTTCCTGTGCATATTGGGTGCTGGTTAGAATCAGCGATGACGCCTGATTCACCGCATCCTGGGCCATATGCCATTTGAGATAGGGGTCGCAGATTGGATAGTTTTTACGCGATGGCTGGCCTAGAAACTCCCGTGACATTTTCTGGGGGAATTGGGCGAACTCATTTTGCTCTGCAGTGGCCGAGAGCCCAGCACAGATAGCGGCGATATAATCGAGATACTCGGGCTTGGTCAGTCCCAATCTAGCGCGCAGTGACTCTTCCATAGCAGCGTATGTCTGTGGTGGGAGTCCCATACCGTTAGCGACTTCGTAGCGAGAGATAAAATCTGTCTGCGGCCCTCGATCCTCAATCTCGGCGTTAATATCAGAGGCCCAATCAAGTTGAATGCCTCTTTTTAGAGCCATCTTAAGGGCGCCATTGGCTTCACCCCCGGTAATCAACGCCGTGCGAATATCGCCGCGAGAAATACTGTTAGATAACTCATTGACCAGAAACTGGGGCTGCTCACCCCCTGCTGGCGAGTAAATAATTTCTTTGGCCGAGATAGCGGCTGAATCGGCAATTGCCGCAGGCAGATTGACTGCTTTGCCAAAAGGATCGAAGGGCGTTCGCAAAGAATCCGTAAAGGCGCGCACCACTACCAGCCGGTCAAAGGCCTGATGGGACAGGTCGATCCCAGCATCCGCTTTAGCCCTAGCAATGGATTCAGCGATTAGGCCAATAGGGCTGGGCGCCTGCTGCGGATCTGTGCCATCCCAATGATCTACAACTTGCCCCACCCCAATAATAATTGGCAGATTTTTTTGATTACCCATGATTTCCTTTTATGTCAGATGCCCAGTACGGCATAAGAGACAAGCGCTATTCACTCTTGGCTATTGGCTGAACCAGACCAAAGCCAAACATTATTTTTTTGTAGCGGGAATGTAACACACAAAAAAAGGGCTTTACACCGACCTGTAAAAACTCCCCAGCTAAGACCGATTATCCCTATCAAATGCCTCATTTTGATAGGCATTTGTCTGGACTGTTGACCCTGAGCTTTGTTTTAAAGTTACACTACGTCCCCCATCATAACTATCAGGAATCAACGCATTGTCTAACTCTCTTGTTTTCACAGAATTCAAACTGCCCAATGGTCAGCGAATAAAAAATCGAATCGTCAAAGCAGCGATGGAAGAAAATATGTCAGATGAATCTCTACAGCCTGGAGATTCACTGGTTAACCTCTACCAAAAATGGGCCGAGGGTGGTGCAGGTCTTATTCTGACGGGTAACGTGATGGTAGACCGTCTTGCCATGACAGGGCCGGGCGGCGTAGTGCTGGAAAAACAGACAGAGCTTGAAAAGTTTGCCCGCTGGTCAGCGGCGGCAAAAGCAAATGACACCAGGGTGTGGATGCAGATTAACCATCCTGGACGCCAGGTATATAAGAGAATGGGAGGCAAGGTTTACTCTCCTTCCGATGTCTCTCTGGATATGGGTAAGCTGTCAGATATGTTTGGCCAGGCCCAAGCCATGACAGAGGATCAGATTGAAGAACTGATTCAGCGCTTTACCGACACCGCAGTGCAGGCAGAAAAAGCGGGTTTTGATGGAGTACAGATTCATGCAGCCCACGGCTACCTGATTGCCCAGTTTCTATCGCCGCTGGTCAACAAGCGACAGGACCAGTGGGGCGGATCCATTGAAAACCGCGCCCGCTTGCTTATCGAGGTGATTAAACGTGTCAAGGCTGCAACAGCACCAGAGTTCGGTATTGGGGTTAAACTTAATTCCGCAGATTTCCAGCGCGGTGGCTTTGATGTGGACGACGCCCTGACCGTGGTGCAGTTTTTGGAGCCTCTGGCTATTGATCTGGTTGAACTATCCGGTGGCAGCTACGAGGCGCCCGCCATGCAGGGCGTTACTGCCGATGGCAGAACATTAAACCGCGAGGCCTATTTTTTAGAGTTTGCAGAAAAAATTGCCAGTGAGACCAAGATTCCGATAATGACTACCGGCGGCATTCGCCGTCTGCCCATTGCAGAAGAAGTGCTCGCAAAAAATGTCGCCCTGGTTGGCATAGCCACTGGGCTGGCAACGGAACCTAGCTTGCCCAATATCTGGCGAACTGACACAGAGTTTGAGGCGCCCTATCCCCAGATTAACTGGAAAAACAAAACCTTTAGAGGGCTTGCCGTTATGGCCTATGTCAAGCGTCAACTCAGGCGTGTCGGGGCCAATAAATCGGTTTTGGCCAATGCTTCACCGCTGTTTACCCTGATTCAAGACCAGGCCAGAACATCCAAGCTGACTAAGAGATACCAGGGTATAGTCGCTAAATAAATAGATAAAGCAGCCTTGGCCCATGGACCTTGACCCAAGCTTGAAAAACCCCGGCTACTGCCGGGGTTGATTAGAGTCTATTTGGCGAGGGTAAATTCTTTCATTACATCAGCGACGGATTCCACCGAGGATATATTGCCCAGCCCCTTACCCGCCTGCCAGAATTTAACGTCGTCACTAAAAGCGGTCTTGCTGTAATTGCGAAGCCCTTTGCTCATCAGCCACATTCTCGCGTACTTTTTAAGGCTGGGTTTGCGCAGCATATAGTTGATTACCGGACCGGTGCGCAGGCCACCTCTCATAATGTCATCGGTTTTGATCACCGACGAGTTATTGCCGGCAATTTTGTTGGTCCAGACAATATCTTCTTCCGATGAATCCACTATAGCCTGCTTGTAGGAGTCAGTAATAATGCACTCATGGGTAGCCAAAAAGCGTGTGCCCAGTTGCACTCCGGCATAACCCATCTCCAGCGCCTGCTTAAAGTCCTCAGCGTTGCCAATACCACCAGCGCAGATCAGGGGAATGTCAATATCATGGAGCTCTTCCATAAATTGCTCGGCCGCCTGGATACCCGTCTGGCCGCCGCCACGCCAATTTATGCAGTTAAGACCATCGACACCGGAATCGCGCATGGCCAGGGCAACTTTTTTATTGGGCACATCATGGTAGACCACTATGCCATGTTCCTTGGCAGTTTTAACCACAGCATCTGGCTTGCCCAGCGAGGTCAGGAAAAACTTAACACCCTCCTCTATGGATATCTGCATCCACTCTTTCATCTGTTCATGGTACTTCTTATTGGCCCCGCCAAAGATGGTGAAGTTAACGCCAAAGGGCTGGTCGGTAAGCTGCTTGATCAGCTGTAAGCCCTGCCGAAAATCATGGCCGTAAAGAGAGGTCAGAGCCACAGGTTGCACCACACCTAGACCACCAGCTTCAGATACAGCGGCAATAAGCTCGGGGTTGGAACCCGGATACATGGGCCCACAGACAACAGGCGTTTTGGCACCAGTATCTGCCAGAAATTGCTGAGTAAATGGGTTCATAATTTGATCCTTATTTTAATTCTTATCCGCTTGCCGCCAAGCAGGGCAAACGCAGTGATGGAATAATTTGACATATATTATGCCATTTATTTGCGGGTTTCAATTCCTATGCCAGGCTTAAGCGGAGGGTATCACCCGCGGGACAGTCATTTGATCTTACCGATGATTAGGCTATATTGGCGGGAGAACTTTTCGCCCTATAAATCTAATAATGCGCCATATTTATGTGGCCACAGGGTTCCCGAAAGACTCGCTAACTAACTATTAACAAAGAGCACCCATAAAGAGCATTCGCATCATGCCTAACAATCAATTTTATATAGATGGCCAGTGGGTAGAGCCACAGGGCAAAGAAACCTTTCCCCTGATCAATCCGGCCAGCGAGCAGCTGGTGGCCAATATACCCATGGCGAATAAGGCCGATGTCGATACAGCGGTGGCCGCAGCCAAAGCTGCCTTTCCCAGCTATTCGCAAACCACAGTAGCTCAGCGAATCCAGTGGTTTAAGCGCCTGCTAGCTATCTATCGCGCCAATGCCGACGCTATCACCGACGCTATGATTACCGAAATGGGTTGCTCGCGCCGCTTTACCCGCGAGGTTCAAACCCCCTGTGGTGACGGCCATATTGAGGTGATGATTGAGGTGCTGGAAAGCTTTGACTTTGAGCACCCAAGCCCAAGGGGTGGCTCTACATTAATTCATGAACCTGTGGGTGTCAGTGCTTTGATCACGCCCTGGAATTGGCCGATCAATCAGGTGGTGGCCAAGGTGTTACCCAGTCTAGCCGCTGGTTGCACCTGCGTATTAAAGCCCAGTGAGGAGTCTGCCCTATCTGCTCTGCTATTTGCCAATATGGTTGCAGAGGCTGGATTTCCAGCCGGTGCTTTTAATCTGATCAATGGCAGCGGCGCTCTAGCTGGCAATGCACTCTCAGCTCACCCAGATATTGATCTGGTGTCATTCACCGGCTCTACGCGCGCCGGTAAACTGGTGCAAGCCAATGCTGTAGATTCCGTCAAACGTGTGGTCTTAGAGCTGGGTGGCAAGTCACCCAATATCCTGTTTGCCGATGCCGATATTGATCGGGCAGTGGCCTTTAGTGCAGAGGCCTGTTTTTCTAATGCCGGGCAGACCTGTGACGCCCCCACTCGGCTGTTAATTGAGCGCTCAGTGTATCCAGAGGTAAAAGCCAAACTTATCGCCGCTACCCGGGCCACCCAGGTGGGAGATCCGCAACTGGAAGGTGACCATATAGGTCCGGTGGTCAATCAGCGGCAGTTCGAACAGATACAGCAGAAAATACAGGCTGGCATCGATGAGGGCGCAGTGCTCTTGGCTGGCGGTCTGGGGCGACCTGAGGGATTGGAAACAGGCTGCTATATTAAACCCACGCTGTTTGAGGTGGACCATGCTATGCGCGTCAACCAGGAAGAAATATTTGGCCCTGTACTATGCATTATGCCTTTTGACACTGAGGAAGAAGCCATAGACTTGGCAAATGATTCTGTCTATGGCCTGGGCGCCTATGTGCAGACCCTCGATAAGGATAGAGCCAGACGAGTAGCCCTAAAGCTGCGCGCTGGCAATGTATCCATCAATGGCGCAGCTTATGATTATGATGTTCCTTTTGGCGGCACCAAGCAGTCTGGCAATGGGCGTGAAAATGGCCTCTATGGTTTACAGGACTTTTTGGATTTCAAGGCAATTACCCTCTAGTCTTTGGCTGGCTACTGATAAGCATCGAGCTAAGCCCCAAAAACTCAGTATTTCGGGGCCTCTCATAGGACAACGAACAATAGCTGTCAGTCTATTCTTACGTAGGCCTCTTCCTTATCACCTGCCCAGAGCGCCTTTACAGACCCCGCCTGATCTAACTCTATACGCACTGATCTTGTGGTATAGCCGTAATCAATCAACAGAGCGCCATTTGAAATATAAAGGGGCCAGGCGCTACCTGTATTGTTGGTCCAGAACCAATTATCCCCCTCATTGATCACCTCTACCTGATCAGATGCACTCTCTACCGGCTGTCTTTCATAACTGCCTTTTAAAGCAAGAAGGCCTAACTCAAGAATATCGCCCTCGTTGCCTTCAAAGGTATTTGCTACGTCGTAAGCCTCTCCTAAAAACAGAAGTGCTGTGAGCTGGCCCTGTTCATCTAGTTGCAGGTTTATCTCCTTCAGCCCGTAGGCACTGTCTACAATCAGCTTGCCATCTTCCTCGTACATTAACCATTTTTGCCCAGCGGCATTAAACCAAAACCAGTCATCTCCCTGACTGCCCACCCACACGTCGTGCCACGCATTGTCAATGGGTTTTCTTCTGTAATACCCCTGCAACTCAGATAAGCCTATGTCGCTAATGCTGCCAAAAGAGCCATCGGGTTGGTTGACCAGCTCGATAGGCGCTTGATCCACTTTCACCCAGTCTCGGGAGTTTAAGTAATATCTTGTAAGCTCGTCGTCCAGATAATCAAAAAACTGGTGGGTATGGGCCATTCGATACCGATCACCATCCACGGCGATCATGTCCCAGAAGCGACGATTCCAGAGGGTACAGTTCTCTTCAAACTCAGACCCGCAGGGCTGGCCATAGTAATCCCCATTGGATCGATAAAAATTGACAATCATGCGATCGCCATCGATGGACCAGTCACCATCCATCACACTGGATTCGCCATAGAAGCTATTGATTACACCATCATTGTCAGCATCATAGGTTTGAACACGCTGGGCAGTGCCATTATCCTTAATCTGTATCCAAAACCTTGTGTTGTAGTCATCCATCCAACTCCAGTCCAGCGTGTAATAGCCGGGTGTTAAGTCCAGTGCAGAAGCCTGACGCTTTCCCCCCTGGGCAATATTTAAACCCGTCACCTGCCCTGAGGCATCACGCTCAACGACACCCCAAAGAAAGTTTGCGAAAGGGATAAATTCAATGGTGGCTGCATTGGCTGTGGTTAAAACCAAGTGGCCATTGGCGTCGGTCTCCCAGTCAAATTCACCCAGTGTTTGACCATTGCCAGTAAAATTAGCCACAAGGTTAACGAAGTCAACATTCAGATCTTCGCTGTAGACTGAGTCCTCAGCTTCCGCTTTACGACGTGAGATGGGTAACACCCATTGTTCATCGGACGCGGGCGTTGTCAGCATTGTGCCATTGGATGAATGAAAGGCTTTTGCACCTCTGCCTGCACCATTACTCTGATCCCAATCCAGAGGTTCGTCTGGCTCCAGCTGCGGCATACCAGGCTCCGAGGCATTCAGGGTACGACTGACATAGAAGTTTTCGATATTGACAATCTCATAGCCATCTCGGGCGGATACAAAGGTGACCAGCCCACCCACAAGGACAATCTGGTTGAGGTACTCTTCATCCAGACCATCGCCGTCAGAATCTTGATAACTGGTTTCACTGGAAACGACCCAATCTCTGTAGTCAAGGCTGATTTTGTTCGCTTCCTCAGTCCAGTCAAAGTCTCTTGTCCTGGCGCTTATGTGCTCACGCCCGGTTCCATCAGCAAAAAACTCATAAGCCGATGAGTAAACACCGGGTTCATAAATAAACAAAATGTCCTTGCCTGCCACTTTCTGTTGACTGACAGCAATCGGATCATTAAGGCTGGCTATTTTGGCATTGGCAATTAAGGCTTGGTCAGTGCTTTTGACTGACTTGATAAAGTTATTGAGGGCATCGGTAGATGTGGTGAGCTCCAAGGTTGACATACCCTCGGGCATAAACGAGCTCTGTCCCGACTGAGCGCGTTCAATGGCTAGTTTGATCGCGGCGGAAGCCATAAGCACCTCCTCGGAGCGCATTTGGACATCTAATTCACGCATGGCATCCATCGAAGAAGGCAACTGGCTTGCATTGGCAATATGGGTCATGCCATAGGTAGCCGTTGTCA
>JBMZST010000024.1:0-12499 GCA_049623265.1 Porticoccaceae bacterium | reverse complement strand
CCCCGGATTGTGATTCCGGTGGTCGCGGGTTCAATCCCCGTCGTCCACCCCATTTCCTTCCCCTAAAACTCAATTATTTACTGCTTATTTTTTCCATCATTGCGGCGATTGAATCCCGCGCATAGGGCTGCTGGATTGACCATATCTGCTCTGCGGTTTCCAGTTCTAGTATCTCTTTATGGCTGTTGGTGCCACCGGCCTGACGCAATGTAGCTTTAGTGCGCAACAACAGTTCTTTGGGCAAATCACGTGTATTAGCGGTAAAGGCAAAAGCTTCCTCAAGCAGCTGGCTGGCCTCTACACATTTCCAGGCCAGGCCTTTTTCAACCGCTTCGCGGCCACTGAGAGACTGGGAAAATAACAGCATACCCGCGGCCGTATTCCAATTGGCTAACTGGCGCAGCATCCAGGTATTGCCGCCCCCGGGGTGCAGGCCCAAACCAAAAAACCTGGGTTCGAAACGCGCCTGCTCAGTAACTATGCGGACATCACAGCCGACAGCCATATTAAAGCCCGCACCCACAGCCGGGCCGTTAATAGCGGCAATGGTGGGCAGTGAGCAATTGGCTAGGCTTAAAAAACCGCTGTAAATGGATTCCAGCACTGCCTGATTAGGCGTCAGGTCGCTCAACTGGCCACCAGCACAAAAGGCACGGCCGACGCCTGTCACTATTAGCGCTTTGACCTCGGGGTTGGACTCTGCCTTAGCCACATAGCTTACTATCTGCTCACAGACCTCAACAGTGAGCATATTGCGCTTATCCGGGTTATTGAGGGTAAGTAGTGCCACATTGTCGCGTACTTCAAAGAGAACCAGAGACATCAGTTATTCCTTTTATTTGTGATGCCTCAAGGATACCATCGGCTTTGACAGTAATGCATCAGGTTCTAATCAATGATTCCTACCAGCAAGCTCGTTGCCCACCGCGGTTATCAGGCCAAATATCCAGAGAACACAGCTCTGTCACTGCGAAAGGCAATAGAGGTTGGGGCTCTGTATGTAGAGCTGGACATCCAATTTAGCGCTGACCGGCAGCCGATTATTTACCATGACACAGATCTGATGCGAGTCAGTGGTCAGCCCGGGTCCGTACTCAGATTACCCAGAGCGGAATTACTGGCCTGCCCGGCCTACGAACCCCTGCGACTGGGGGATGTCTTTGTCGAGGAGACAATTTCCCCTCTGGAGAGCCTGGTGGATATTCTTCTGGCTCATCCTGAAGTCACCGCCTTTGTGGAGTTAAAAGAGGAGTCTATTGACCACTGTGGTCGGTCCCATATTATCCAATCAGTGCAAAAAATACTTCAGCCCGTCGCACAGCAAACCGTGTTGATGAGCTTTGATTATTCCCTGGCGATTGCCGCGCGGGAAACAGGCTGGCCCTGGGTTGGCCTGGTTCTCCAGCACTGGGATGATTTAAATCATGCGGATGTAGCACGGGCACGACCGGATTATATCTACACCAACTACCGCAATATTCCAGAGGGCTGCAATCTAGCTACCGTTGAGGCTCTGCGCAATACAGTGCTTGTGACCTATGAGGTGGGGACAGTGGAACTGGGTCAACAGCTATTGGCCCTCGGGGTGGATATGCTGGAAACCTTCGAGATAGAGGCTCTGCAGAGCCCCCGGAACTAGATTAGCTGCGACGCCAGGTAGTGCCCTCGCGACTATCCTCCAGCACTATACCCTGTGCCAGCAAATCCTCGCGCACCTGATCGGCGCCGGCATAATCCTTATTTGCTTTGGCCTGTTGCCGCTTGGCAATGGCCGCTTCTATGTCCGCCTCGCTAATGGAGTCGGTATGACCACCTCTGGCCTGCTTAAACCATTGCTCTGGGTCCTGCTGTAACAGTCCCATCACAGCGGCAAGTCCCATTAATTCACTGTGCAGCTGGGCTTTTGTCTCCCCTGATGCCCCATGCATCTCCTTGGCCAGCCGGTACAGCTCACTGATCGCAACCGGCGTATTGAGGTCATCCAGCAGAGCCATATAACCTGCACTCTGTTTATTCACAGTGGGGGTTACAGCGAGCTGGCCGCGCAAATAACCATACAGACTGTCCAGGGAGCGCTGAGCGCTATCTAACAGATCTTTGCCAAAATTCTGCTCGGAGCGGTAGTGCGCGGACAGGATCACATAGCGCAGTACCTCTCCCGGATACTGCTCCAGTAGATCATTAACCATCCGGAAATTGCCCAGAGATTTGGACATCTTCTCCCCTTCGATATTGATAAATCCATTGTGCAGCCAGTAGTTGGCAAAGGGCTTTCCATCATGGGCGCAGCAGCTCTGGGCAATTTCATTCTCATGATGGGGAAAAATTAAATCCTGCCCGCCGCCGTGAATATCAATGGTGTCACCCAGATGCTTTTCAATCATCGCTGAGCACTCCAAATGCCAGCCCGGACGGCCACGGCCCCAGGGGCTATCCCAGCCAGGCTCATGGTCTGCTGAGGGCTTCCAGAGAACAAAATCACCCGCATACCGTTTATAGCTGGCGACTTCAACTCGCGCACCCGCCAGCATATCTTCCAGAGAGCGGCCTGATAGCTCGCCGTAATTGGCCATAGACTGCACAGCAAACAGCACATTGCCCTCGGCCTCATAGGCATGGCCCTTGGCAATCAATCGCTCAACCATATTGATCATCTCGGGTATATGCTGGGTGGCATAGGGAATAATATTTGGATCGAGACAGTTTAGTGCCTCCATATCCTCAAAGTAGGCCTTAGCATAACGCTGGGACAGCTCGGTGATATCCTCACCCAGCTCAGCTGCCGTATTCATAATTTTGTCATCAATATCCGTGATATTGCGGGCATAGACTACATTGGGGTACTGAGTTTGCAGCACCCGGTATAAAGTATCAAAAACCACTGCCGGTCTGGCATTGCCAATATGCACACGGTTATAGACCGTAGGTCCACAGACATACATGGTCACTCGCGCTGGATCCAAAGGGGTAAAGGGCTCTTTGGATTTAGACAAGCTGTTGTATAACGCTATGCTCATTTAGGCCTTCCAGTTATCCCGTAATCCGATGGTGCAATTAAACACCAAATCTGTGTTTTTACTGTCGCGAGTAAAGTAACCTTCGCGCTCAAATTGATAGTGATCACCGGCGACAGCCTGAGCCAAGCCTTGCTCCACCTTACACCCCTCAATCACTTCGAGAGAATTCGGGTTGATATGATCTAGAAAACTCCCCTCCCCCGAATCTGGCGCTGGCTGATTAAATAGCCGGTCATACTGCTTAACCGTGCAATCAGCACTGGCAGACACAGACACCCAGTGAATCACACCTCTGGGCCGAATACCCTCCGGTGCATCCTGTCCAACGGTATCAGGCACAATCGAGCCGACAATCTCGCTGATATCGCCATGGGCGTCACGTATCACCTCATCAGCGCGGATAATATAGGCACTGCGCAGGCGTACGTAGTCGCCGAGCACCAGGCGCTTAAACTTCTTACGCGACAATGTGCTGTCTTCGCTGAAATCATTGCGGTCAATATAAATCTGCCGACCAAAGGGCAAGCTGCGCTCACCCAGATCATCCCGATTAGGGTGTCCCGGCGCACTGATTACCTCAGTCTCTGCCTGATCGTAATTGGACAGTGTCACCATAACAGGTCGTAATACACACATAGCGCGCTGGGCATTGTGATTGAGATCATCGCGGATAAAGTGCTCAAACTGCGCCATATCCACCACACCATCGGTCTTGGCCACAGCCAAGCTATCACAGAACTCACGAATAGCGCGGGCACTGACGCCGCGACGACGCAGGCCACTAATGGTTGGCATACGGGGATCATCCCAACCCTCTACATGCTGTTCGTCTACCAACTGCTTCAGCTTGCGCTTGCTGGTGACAGTGTAGTTGAGGTTTAGACGCCCAAACTCGTACTGACGGGGTGTTGAAGGCAGTGGTAGATTCTCGACAAACCAATCGTACAGGGGCCGGTTAGCGGCAAATTCCAATGTGCAGATGGAGTGACTAACACCTTCGATGGCATCTTCCTGACCATGGGCAAAGTCATAGGAAGGATAAATATTCCAGGCATCACCAGTGCGCTGATGGGCCATTTTCTTAATGCGATACATCACCGGGTCGCGCATATTAATATTGGGCGACGCCATATCAATTTTGGCGCGCAATGTCATGGTGCCCTCGTCTATCTCGCCATTTTTCATGCGCTCGAGTAACTGAATACTCTCCACTGCCGGACGATTGCGGTAGGGACTGTTTTTACCTGGCTCGGTCAATGTACCTCTGTACTCACGCATTTCCTCAGCATTGAGCTCACAGATATAGGCTTTGCCCTCATTGACCAAATGCTGAGCCCAGGTGTAGAGCTGATCAAAGTAATTCGACGCATAGCAGACATCATCCTGCCACTGAAATCCCAACCAGCGAACATCCTCGATAATGGCTCTAACGTACTCTTCGTCCTCTTTTTCGGGGTTGGTATCATCAAAACGCAGATTGCAGGCGCCACCGTACTGCTCTGCAAGGCCAAAATTTACGCAAATAGATTTGGCATGACCAATATGCAAATAGCCATTGGGCTCCGGAGGAAAGCGGGTTATTACCTTTTTAACAGCCCCAGCTTCAAGATCAGAATTGATGATCTGCTGGATAAAGTTAAGCGGTTTTTCAGTCTCAGTCATAGCAAGGGTTCGGGCCGGAAAAATAAGCCGCCGATTATAGCCTCCAGCTGCAGCGCAATAAACAAAAAGCCCCCATAATCAGTGAAAATCATAAACATTGGTTTAAATTGCTCCGGTTACAAACTAAAATGCCCGCAAGTAACATCACTCACCACAATTTTGGATTTCTTATGATTACCTTCCGCACCAACATGGGCGATTTTTCAGTTGAACTGGACTTCGATAAAGCACCTATTACCGCTGCAAACTTCCTAGAGTATGCCCGCGATGATTTTTATACCGGCACAATTTTCCACAGAGTTATCAATGGCTTTATGGTTCAGGGTGGTGGTATGGACTCGGAGATGCGTGAGAAACCCAGCCGCGCACCGATTGAAAACGAAGCAGACAATGGGCTTAAAAATGAAATCGGCACCCTGGCCATGGCCCGCACCGGTGAGCCACACTCAGCCTCGTCACAGTTTTTTATCAACGTTGCCGACAATGGCTTTCTCAACCACAGTGGCAAAAATATGCAGGGCTGGGGTTACGCCGTGTTCGGAAAGGTCGTTGAGGGTATGGAAGTTATAGAGACAATTAAAGGGGTTAAAACAGGCTTTGCCGGTCATCATCAGGATGTGCCTGTGGATGCGATTGAAATTACCGAGACAGTGGTTAGCGATGCCTACGCCGATCTGTAGCCACAGATAAGATTTATGTCTGTCCTATTTATCTCAGATTTGCATCTATCTCCTGAACGCCCGGAAGTCACCCGGGCGTTTTTGCATTTCTTGCAGTCCAGAGCCAGTCATGCTGAAGCCCTATATGTACTGGGCGATCTGTTTGAGGCCTGGATTGGCGATGACGACCCCTCAGATCTGGCGATGGAGGTACAGCATGCCTTTGCCGACCTTTCGAGCTCTGGCGTTGCTCTCTATGTGCAACAGGGCAACAGAGACTTTTTGCTGGGCAAGCGCTTTGCGAGCAATACGGGTGCGGTCATAATCGGCGACGAAACTGTTATTGAGTACTGGGGTCAGCGCGCTCTGGTGATGCATGGAGATAGCCTGTGCACAGACGATATCGACTACCAGCGGTTTAGACGCAAATCCCGCAACCCTATCTACAAATGGTTCCTGCGAGCCCTGCCCCTCAGGCGGCGACAAGAACTGGCCGCAGATTGGCGAGCAAAAAGCAGGGCTGCCAATAGCAATAAACCAAGCTCCATTATGGACGTCAATAGCGATGCCGTGAACAGGGTGATGCATAAGCATGATGTAAGTATGCTGATACATGGCCATACCCACCGCCCTGACCAACACAGGGTAACTCTTGGGGAGCGCATGGTGCTGGGCGACTGGGATAGCATGGGCTGGGTTATTGAGATGGATAAGACGGGCTATGAATTGCAGAGTTTTCCACTTCTTCAGACTGACTAAAAGTAGCGTTACCGGGCCTAAAGGTAGCTGGATATTTCCCATTTTATTGGTATTATTAAAGCAATACACACAGTTAACTCAGGATATTGATATGGACAGTAACAACCGCACTAAAACCATGCCCAGTGGTATTCAAAGTACCGCCCTAGATCCCGCTGTCGCCAAGGTTCTAAAGAATACCTATTTTCTGCTTAGCCTAACTCTGGCATTTAGTGCAATGATGGCCGGTGTATCCATGGCCATTAATGCCCCTTTCTTTGGTCTATGGACCCTGCTTCCCTATGTGATTTGCCTGTGGATGACGGAAAAGAACAAAAACAATTTCAGTGGCATTGTCTGGGTATTTGGCCTGACCGGCTGGTTGGGCTTTACCCTGGGGCCAATCCTTAATATGTTTCTTGCGACTCAGGGCGCTGAACCTATTATGATGGCTCTGGGTTCTACCGCTCTGATCTTCTTTGCCTCTTCGGCCTATGTGTTGACCACCAAGAAAAATCTCAGCTTTATGACAGGCTTCTTGATGACCGGTATGATTCTGGCCTTCGTTGCCAGCATCGCTAACTACTTCCTGCAAATTCCAGCCCTGGCCCTCACTGTTAGTGCGGTCTTTGCAATGCTCTCAACCGCACTGATTATGTGGCAGACCAGTGCCATTATCCACGGCGGCGAGCGCAACTATGTCTCTGCCACGGTGACGCTATTCGTTATGCTGTACAACCTATTTCTTAGCCTGCTACAGATCTTCGGTGTTATGGGCGGGGATGATTAATTAGCCTGCTGTACCGCTGATACGCGTTATAATAGAAAGCCCTGGTAATTCAGGGCTTTTTTAATGCGCCAGGTAAAAGGCACTGACCACGCTATGACTGAAACCTATCTCGATAACCTGCCCAGCTGGAATCTTGAGCTGGCCCGGACTATGGCCCAAGCGGAGAACCTCTCTCTGTCCCCTGCTCATATCGAAATATTGCAGGTGGCAAGAGCCTTTTATGCCGACTACGGTTTTTCACCCTCTATGCGGCCCCTGTGTAAATCCGTGACAGCGGAACTCGGCGTTGAGAAAGGCCGCAGTATTTACCTTAACCAGCATTTCCCCGGCAGCCCAGCCAAGCTAGTGGCTCTGCTAGCCGGCCTGCCCAAACCGAAAAACTGTCTATGAACCAATTAGCCGACTATCAGTGCCAAGCAACGCCCAGGGATGCTCTCCGCCTTGGCCCGGAGCAAATTGCTGAGTTATTGCCCCAGGTTGCCGGGTGGGCGACCCGTAAGGAAGGAGAGATTCTGCAGCTGGAGAAAACCTTTAAGTTCAGCAACTTTGCACAGGCAATGGCCTTTGCCAATCAGATTACCTCGATTGCCGAGACCAATGACCATCACCCCAGCCTGTTAGTGCAGTACGGCTCAGTGGCAGTCTGTTGGTGGTCCCATAGCATTGGCGGCCTACATCTCAATGATTTTGTCCTCGCCGCAAAAACCAACAGGGCCTTTAGCAGTTTATGAGCATAGATAAGACGGACCCTCAGCAATACCAGCTTCAGCTCGACACCAAACTGCGCGACTACCGAAGCACCATGGAACAGGTGGGTGTCGCTCTGGGCGATATCGCGGTACACAGATCTGAGCCACTGGGTTTTCGCATGCGAGCGGAGTTCCGAATTTGGCACCAGGATGGTCAGGTATTCTACGCAATGAATCGCCGAGGTGAAAAACGCCCTTATATTATCCAGGACTTCCCCATTGGCGCTCCGCTGATAAACCAGACCATGCCAAGCCTACTGGAAGCACTTAACAGTAGCCCTATTCTGAGCCGCAAATGCTTTTCGGCAGAATTTCTCACCACTAGCAGTGGCCAGGTGCTAATTACCCTGATCTATCATCGAGCTCTGGACGCAGACTGGGAAGCCGAAGCCAGAGCATTACAGGCGCAACTGGGCGCCGCTATTATAGGGCGCAGCCGCAAGCAAAAACTGGTATTGGACAGGGACTATGTGGTGGAGAATTTAACCGTCGACGGCCGCAACTACAGTTATCAGCAAGTGGAATCGGGATTTACCCAGCCCAATGCCGGCGTTAATACTCAGATGCTGCAGTGGAGCAGTCAGCAGCTGGCAGGTAGCTCTGGAGACCTGTTAGAACTTTACTGCGGCAATGGCAATTTTACCGCTGTACTGGCCCAGCACTTTAAACAGGTGCTGGCCACGGAAATTTCCAAGATTTCGGTGAATTCCGCGCTGACAAACTTTGCCGCCAATCAGGTGGACAATGTCTCTGTGGTCAGGATGTCCAGCGAGGAGTTTACTCAGGCTCTCAACAAACAGCGACCATTTCGACGGCTGGCGCAGATTGATTTGGATAGCTATAACTTTTCCACCATTTTTGTGGATCCACCCAGAGCTGGGCTTGACTCAGAAACGGAAAAGCTAGTCTCTAGATTCGACAATATTTTGTATATTTCCTGCAACCCCCAGACCCTGGCCAGCAATCTCAGTCGGATTACAGAGAGTCACCGCATAGAGTCGGTGGCGGTGTTTGATCAGTTTCCCTGGACCGATCATCTGGAGTCTGGTGTCCTGCTGCGCCGCAAGGTCTAGGTTGATCTGGCTAGTCTAGCCCAACTAGTCCAGCTTTTTATCTAACAGCTGCTGCGCTCCTGCCTGAATAAACTCGGCATACACTGCCTCTATCTCTGCGCGCTCTCGATTTAAACGACGTTTTTCTGATTTCTCTAACATCTGCCAATCATCCAGAATCGGAATATGTGCGGTGGCCTCGGCCAGCTGCACAAATACACTAAACTGCTCAGTCTCGCTATCAGATGAATTGATCTGCTGTGACAGATAGGCGATGCGCATAGCAGCCTCGGTGTCTGATAAATCTTTTTGTAAAAGTGCTCGGGCAATAATCTGTATGGACTGTCGGGCCTCCAGGTTCTTTTTCTCTAGTTCAGCCTCCAGCTGTACCTGTGCCTGATTTGCCTGAGCGGCCTGGCGACGCAACTGCAATACCAGCCAGCCCGCGTAGGCTGCCAGCACTGCGACTACAACAGAGGCCGCAACTGTGGCGACAGTGATTAAATTCATAACTTCCTCTGGATTCTGTGGGCCTGAGTAACGGTAGCTGATTACCTATAATCAATTGACTAGCTTGACTGGCGATCCTCAATGGCAGGGTTATCGGCCTGATTGTCTGCTTGAGAATCCAGGTCATCAGGCATCGTCTTCTTGGTTTTTGCCCCAAGTTTTTTCAACTCCTGGGTGCGTTTCACCAGATTGCCCCGGCCGGCGGACAGTCTTTTTCGCGCTGTGTCCCAGGCGTCTCTGCTTTTGTCCAGATGTCGGCCCACCTCATCCAATGCCTCCACATAGAGCACAAACTGATCGTAAAGGGCGCCAGCTTTATCGGCGATTAATTGCGCATTGCGATTTTGATCGGCATAGCGCCATAGATTTTTGATGGTTCTCAGGGTCACCATCAATGTGCTGGGGCTAACCACAATAATGCCGCGATCATAGGCATCGCGCATCATGTCCGGATCCTGATCCAGAGCCAGCATAAAAGCCGCTTCAACCGGCACAAAGATAAGCACGAAATCCAGACTATTGACGCCCTCCAGTCGCTCATAGTCTTTTTCACCCAGGCCTTTGATATGGGCGCGCATAGAGCTCAAATGCTGACGCAGACATTGCTGCTTGCTCTCCTCATCTTCTGCCTGAAAGTAGCGTTCGTAATCCACCAGGCTTACCTTGGCGTCAATCACAATATCCCGGCCCTCGGGAAGGTGCACAATCACATCCGGATTCTTACGCTTGCCGCTATCGTCTTTCAGCGCGACCTGAGTATCGTACTCACGGCCTTTGGTAAGACCAGAGTCCTCGAGCAATTTCTCCAGGACAAACTCTCCCCAGTTACCCTGAGCCTTATTATCTCCCCGCAGTGCGTTGGCCAGATTCACTGCATCCGCAGATATCTGGAGGGTTTGCTTCTGCAACTCACTGATATGTCCCACCAGTTTATTGCGGTTTGCATTTTCCTTGTCATAGGCAGTTTCAACCTGCTTGCGAAAATCCCCTATATCGCGACGCAGGGGGCTGAGTGATACTTCCAACGCCTCTTTGCTTTGAGCGGAAAATTTGGCCTGTTTATCATCAAAAATCCGATTAGCCAGATTTTCAAATTCCTGGCCCATACTAACCTTTGCTTCTTGCAACAGTTTAAGCTGAGCCTCGTACTGCGCCTGCTGACCGCTGAGCTTCTCTTCTAAAACCCTATTACTCGCCCGCAGTTCTGCTACCTGGCCCGCCTGTTTTTGCCCGGTGCGCCAACCGGCCAATAACCAGCCCAGCAGCAAACCGAAAGCAAAGCCCAAGACAACCCAGATAACTAAATCAACTGCAATAGATAATTCCATGGCCCCATTGTACCAGTCTACTGTCAATTACACTGCTGTTTTGCGATGATACTAGGCACTCAATTTTAGCGACCAAGCCAACGCGACGCTCATGCTGCCACCACTTATCGATATCAGTCCCTTCTGCGCAGCAATAGACGCTGATGAATTAATTCTTACATCCAATCAACGATTGGCAGCAAAGATTACCCAGGCCTGGGGCGAGCGTATGGTCCGAGAAAATCGCGGTGCCTGGAAAGCCCCCAGGGTGTTTGCCATAGAGCATTGGCTAGCGCAGTGCTGGGAGCAGCTTCAGGATCAAAACCACAGTCTTATTGAAGGGCTTACCATAGTTGGCAAGCAGCAGTCAGCCTACTACTGGGATCGGGCAATCAGACAACAGACTCCGGATCTAATCGGCAGTTACATCAAAACCGCCGAAAAAACTCTGGCTGTACTGCAAAACTGGCAGCTGCCCTTAGACCAGGTGGAAGATAGCAACCCCTCGGTTATTCAGTTTAAAGCCTGGGCGGCAAATTACGCCCAACTGCTCAGGCGTAATGGCCTAGTCACATTGGCCGAGAGCTGGCAACTGGTGCGTCAGGGTTTTGCCGCTGGCGCATTGCCCGAGGAGGCAAGCATTTTGCTGTACGGCTTTCAGTCCATGCCGCCGCTGCAGACAGCGGTGCTAGCACAGGCAAGCTCAAGGATTAAATCTCTATCCATGCAGGAGTTAGCACTGAATGGCAGCGATCAGATACAGCCCTGTGATGTGGGCACTCTGGCCTGTGCGGACCCCAAACAAGAGCTTAATGTAGCGGCGAGCTGGGCAGCCAGCCAATTAGCGGTCAACCCAGAACAGCGCATTGGCCTGGTGATACCCGATCTCAATCACCGGCTACAGGCTAGTATCAGACAGATTGCCGAGGCACTGCAGGGACATGGTATTGAAATTCCCGTCAATGTTTCCGCTGGCGTCCCCCTGGCTGATACCCCGCTTATTCAGGGGGCTTTTCAGCTTCTGGGAATATTGCAACACAAGAGATCCCTTCAGGACTGGCTGGATTGCCTTTATTCCCCCTATTCGCTGTTTGCTCAGCTGTCGGTTCAGGACCGGACAGATATTGAGTTAAGCCTCAGAGCGACCAGGCGCTTTGAATTTACCCTGGATCAATTTATCGCCGCTATGCGGGCCAGCCAGTTTGGGGGGCAGGCCAATGAAAACGCTGAAGCTGAGTCTGGATTGGCGCCGGTATTCGAACCTCTTGTAGCACTGCAGCAGAAACAGCGGCAACAGAGCATCGGACTTAAAAGCTTTACTGACTGGGCAGCATATTTTGCGGATTTTCTCGAGACCTTTGGCTGGCCCGGCACCAGAGCCATTAATAGTCTGGAGTATCAGCAGCGCCAGCAATGGAAGAACACATTGGAACAACTCAGCGAACTGGATAATCTCAATATTGAAGTGGGGTTGACGAAAGCCAGCACACATCTCCAGCAACTTGCACGGGATCGGGTATTCCATCCCCAAACAGGAGATGCGCCTCTGCAAGTGCTGGGCCTTCTGGAAGCCTCTGGTCTCAGATTTGATCAGCTGTGGATTCTGGGTATGAGCAGTCAGACGTTTCCTGCCTCGGTAGCTATTAATCCTATGTTGCCTGCGGAGCTGCAGCGGCAACAGCAAATGCCTCATGCCCTGCCCCAGAGAGAATTGGAAATTGCCAAGGATTTATTACAGGGCTTTCAGACCAACAGTCGGTGCCTAATTATCAGCTATCCACAGTTTGTAGGCGAAGAGCAGCTAGACCCCAGCCCGGTAATACGCCAATTGCCCGCCTTAAATGCTGATGACTTTGATCCTCTACTCAGACTGCAGCCCCAGTGGTTGCAACAGCGAGATGTCACCGAGGTACTGGCTGACCCTGGGCCCAATTACAACCCAGATCAGGAACGGCTCAAAGGCGGCGCCAGCCTGCTTAAAAATCAATCCACCTGTCCCTTTAATGCTTTTGCCA
>JBMZST010000023.1:0-12618 GCA_049623265.1 Porticoccaceae bacterium | reverse complement strand
ACCGACGATATTACCTTTTCTGGAGTCTACTGTAGTAAAGTTTGAAAAATCCAGAGTCTGGTCAATACTGTAGGCTTTAAGCACTCCATTGGTCTCTTCTTCAGAAATAAACAATCTGCGATTCTCATCATCGTATACACAGCCCTCAGACTCTCCGCCATTATTGAATGTTGTGAGCAAAGATAACCCTGCATCCGAATACTGCCACATCTCAACTCTAGGGCCTTCATCTTCGGTGACAAATGCGATAAAACCAAACTCTGGATCATTACCGGCACAGATACCATAAATATTTATTGCCGAGTTAGCTCTCACTGACCTCTGGGTATCCAGTGCAAATTTACCCTGTTTTGAGCCCTCTTGCAGACGTGAATCAGAAACTAGCCAAAGATCTATGGTCTCGTTGGTTCGATTTGAAGCAACTATCTTGGTTACACCACCCTGGCTACGAAGGTCAATATTGTTAATATCACCAAGTTTTGTATAACCGATTTCTTGGCCTTGCAAATTATAGACATGTACACCACTTTTTTTGTCGGTTCCAAAAATCAGTGAATTTTCAGGCTGTTGAGCATCGACCCAAATGGCAGGGTCATCTGCCGCATCATCATGGGTTGTTACCTCTGGTGTTTCGAATTTGGCTGTCACATCTGGATACTGGCTACAGGCACCAATAAGAGAAACAAGGCTGACTAGTATAATTTTATTGCAAATTTGTGATTTCATATAAACATGTCCTAGTAAAAACGCAGATTAATTTAGTCTGCTATATCAGGTTACCTAAGATTATCTAATTCTGGAACTCTTGGATCCTTTAATAAGAAACCGCTGCTACCAATACTATGGTTGCAGCGGCCAGGATGGGAAAATTTAGTTCTTTCCCCAAGAGGAGCTAGAATTTGTAGGTAAACCCTACTGAGTAATTTCTTCCAAAGAGGTCATATTGAGACAGCTGAGATTCATCGCCCCAATAGTAATACTCTTCTTCATTACCCATATTCACTGCTTCGAATTTTATTTCCATTGAATCAGTAACTTTATATTTCGCTGTTAAGTCAACTTGCATATAGGCATCAACGAATCTTGAGTTATTGCTTGAAACATCATCAATTTTTTCACCTTCATCAGACAGCCAATCGAGGTAATCACTCCTATAATTAGCGGCTAGTCGAACATCCCAAGGGCCTTTATCATAGCCTATGCTGATATTGGCAGCTTCATCGGCAAGCTTTCTGAATGGCGTCGTAAACGATGTGTCATCAGTAGGAGAAAAGGTGCTTTCACCGTCGGTTAATGTGATATTACCAGCGAAATAAATGCCATTTTCCCAACTATATTGAAGGTTCAGCTCAAGACCATCGATCGTAGAATCATCCGCATTTTCCCAAGTCTCTACATCATCGTTGAAGGTAACGCCCATAAAGGTCGCTGTCTTGTAGATTTTGGGGTAGATGGCGTTCTTAATATCCTTCCTGAATAATCCGACACTCACAAAGGTCATATCATCGCCATAGAATTCCAGCGACACATCATAGTTGGTGGCCTCATAAGGCTTTAAGTTAGGGTTGCCTGCGCTACCACTGATATCCCCACCATCATTTTTATAATCTAGTTTCGGAGCAGTCTTTTTAAATCCGGGTCGCGATAAGCCCTTCCAGATAGCACCTCGTAAAGTCCATTGGTCGGTCAGGAAATACTTAACATTAACACTGGGGGCAAAGAAAGAATGATCACTGCTAGCCAGCACAACGTTTCCATCTTGATCAAATGCACTTGAATCCGTTGATGTATCTTCGTACCTAAAGCCTGTAACCAGAACTCCTTTGTCCCAGGAATATGTATTTTGGATAAAGACTGCATTCACCTTTTCTTCGGTAACAAAGTCTCTGGAGACTGCGTCACTAAAGTCAATATCCAACGTATCAACTTGATCACGCAAACCATAAATCAGATCTGGGTTAGCCTGAGGGCTGATGGTTTGACCCGGAATTCTCCACTCCAGTGTCTGGGGATCAAAGTCAGCCATCGTCGTATCAGCTTCGTAAACTATGATGTAATCATCAACATCTTTTTCACGATCCTTGCTCTTGAAGCCCATCTTAACAACACCGAAATCAAATTCTTTTTCTGCGTTGATAGAAAATGCAAACTCCGAATCCTTGGAAACATTTTCAGTAATCTCGAGCTCTTTGAATTTTATTTGTGCAGGATCATAAATACTTAAATCGGTTGGTGTAATGATAACTTGCTGCGGATTGCTCCAATCAATATTGCCGACTGTATCTTTTTGATCCATTCTGAAGGTCACATCAGCATTGTCGCTATCATCTTCTTCAGCGAAGGAATAACTTAGCATTGGATCTATACTCCAGTCACCAGCGCTGCCTTCAAACCCAAAAGTTACAGCAGAAATTGTTCTTGTTTCATAACGAACACGGGTTTCTGCATCATGACGCATGCGATCGGTTTGCATACCCGTTGCTGTGCCAGTGCCCTCTATAAGGCCCAACTTACCGTATTCATCTTTCCACCGTAGCTCCTCATCATCATACTGATTCCAGAAAGCACTCATGTATAGTCTTCCACTTTCAAGCAGCATGTCGACGTCATAACTTAAGCCAAGTCGCTCACGAGTTAATTCATAATATCGCATCTCGTAGTCGTCATTCATATAACCATCTTCCCAGCCAAAGCCGGTTTCGTTGTTATAAGCAACAATATCCTTGCTAGAGTAGGTAAGACCTAATATATGGCCCGACGACTCATTGAGCTTATCGCCATAGGTTATGGCGAGTTTTGGATTTAGTTTTTCATCGGCGTATTGGCTAAAGTTATTATGCAACTTTATTTTTAATAACTTACGGTCTAATTCGGCCGGTTTCTTAGTCTTAAAATCGATCCGTCCACCAATGGAATCTGCATCCATTTCTGGCGTCAATGTCTTAGCAACGCTAATAGAATCCAGTAATTCAGTGGGCAAACCGTCTAACATGACACTTCTGCCATTTTCTGGTGCCACCATAGAGGCGCCATTTACTGCAATACTATTCAGGTCAGACGATAGACCTCTAATAGTGACATAGCGACCCTCACCCTGGTCATTTTCAACAGAGATACCTGAGAGTCTTCTTACAGCTTCAGCAGCAGTAGTGTCAGCAAATCCTCCGAGTGCATCAGAATCGACCACCGATATAATGCTGTCCGACTCTCTTTGTTTGTCTACTGCAGACAAAAGGCTTGCCTTTGAGCCAACCACAGTTATCTCTTCGAGCCCTCCGGCATTTTGCGCCTGAGCACCCAAAACGGTTGATAGTGCGGTGATTGATACTATTGCTTGATATAAATTTGTGCGTTTCATGTTACATCCCCAAAAAGTGTTAAGCGACGAGCATAATGAGGCTGTATTAAATTTATGAGTCATTAAGGTTAGACATTTATGACAAAGCAGCTCATCTGCCTCGCGAGGGATGGTCATAAAAACTTAATATATCTGTCATAAGCTTGGCGGTAGCACAGCCAAAGGGTCGGAACTTATTGTGAAACAAAAAAACATCCGAATAATTGAGAATCCTTACCAAAACATCAGTGAAAGTGAATATCAGGTTGAAAAACGCCGATTGCAGGTGGAACTGTTAAAGATTCAGCAATGGTTGGTGCGACAAAAGATCTCCCTTGTGGTGATTTTTGAGGGGAGGGATGCCGCTGGCAAAGGTTCAACCATCAAGCGTTTTACAGAAAATCTTATACCTGCGCATTTTTCAATTAACGCACTGGGTGTTCCAACTGAGTCAGAATCCAAGTATTGGTTTAGACGCTACGAGTCATTGTTTCCGAAACCGGGAAGCATCGCTTTTTTTGATCGATCCTGGTACTCAAGGGCATTGATAGAGCCCACAATGGGTTACTGCTCAGAGAAGCGATATAAGCGCTTTATGAGAAAGGTCCTGAACTGGGAGCACAGTCATATAGAAAAAGGCCTGTTAATGGTGAAATTCTATCTCTCTGTCGACCAGGAAACCCAGTTAATAAGGTTTGAGAATCGCTTGAGCAACCCACTGACCTACTGGAAGTTTTCGGAAAACGACCTCAATGCCCGAAAAAAATGGGCGCTATTTACCAAATACAAAAACCAGATGTTTGAATATACGTCATCAGAAAAATCACCCTGGGTGGTAGTGAATGCCAATTCAAAGAAACAAGCCAGATTAACCAGTATGTTATACTTGGTGCGTTTTTTTGGTCGACGAAAGTTTGAGCCACTGACGGGAGAAGATGTACGAGTCAGTCATAGTATTTCTGTTGGCGGTGTAAAGTTTGGTGATCTTACACTCCAACAATTAGCCGTACTAAAAGAACTGAAAGATCAGGAGTAGCAGACTATTTATGGAACCCGCCATGTCTAAAAATCAGAATAATTCGAGTTTTCCAGACTCATTGCTTCAAACCATCGATTTGCCCGTTATCGAATCTGCAGGCGGACTGGTGTGTAATCATCAGAACCACATACTGCTGATGTTCAAACGTGGGCGATGGGACATGCCTAAGGGACGTGTCGACGACGATGGGAAAAAACTGTCTGCTATTCGGGAAGTCAATGAGGAAACTGGACTCGAGGCCTCTAAGTTATGCATAGAGGGAAAGCTGGTCTCAACCTGGCATACCACGCGACATCAAAATATTAGATACATGAAGAAAACACATTGGTATTTAATGCGTTATGACGGCTTTGATGCAGATACTATTCCCCAGGTCGAAGAAGGCATTATTGAATGCAGATGGATTCACTTGAGTGAGCTGCCTAAATATAGAGATCTAATGAGAGCTCGCATTGAGTATGTGGTCGACTTTTGGCATGAGAATCTTGCCTATACCGCGCGGCCCTGACGCCAGAAACAAAGCCCTCAACGCTTGCGAGTTGAGGGCTTTTTATTAAACAGTTGGCTCTTGATCTGGGGCCAGCCATAGCCTATTCGTAGGATAAGTCGCTGGCTTTGCCATGAAAGATTTTATAGACAAAAATTGTGTAGCCAATAATCGCCGGCAAAGTCACTGCCACACCGTAGAAAATTAGCTGCAGAGATTCTGTGGCTGCGGCAGCATCCCATATGGTCAGCCTATCAATAACAATATAGGGAAATAGACTATAGGCCAGACCCAGCGAAGCCATCAGACAGATGATCACCAAACCTGCAAACACAGTCCATGCATAACCTCTGACCAGCACATCTGGTCTCCGCAATACCCAGAGCAATCCACCGTATACCAGCATGCAGCTCAGGGGTATAGGCAGCAGGCCTATGGCGTTGGGCATGGCAAACCATTTTGCCGCAATGCTGGCACTGACAATAGGCGTGGCAATAGAGACTAGCAATAATCCCAGGCCCATGGGTATCAGAGCCAACCGTGCCCAGCGCACTGCTTTGTCAAACAGCGCACCCTGGGTTTTCATCATCAGCCAGGCGGCGCCCAACAGGATATAGAGTGCCGGCAGAGTGATGCCTATCAGTGCCGAAAATAAACTACTGGTGAGACTATCTTGAAGACCAGTGATATAGGAACCCAGCATCCAACCCTGGGAGCCAGAGGCAATCACCGAACCAGCAAAGAAAATCATATTCCAGCGCTCTTTTCTGGCATCTCCGGCCTTGACCCTGAAGTCAAAGGCTACCCCGCGCAAAATGAGTCCCAGCAACATAATGGTGATCGGAATATACATGGAGGTCAGTATGACGCCATGGGCCGCCGGGAAGGCGATCAGCAACACCCCCACGCCCAACACAATCCAGGTTTCATTAGCGTCCCAGAATGGTCCTATGGAGGCAATCATCAGATCTTTTTGGCCATCGTCGGCAAAGGGCAGCAACATCCCTACGCCAAGATCATAGCCATCGAGAATAACATAGATCAGCAGCGCCAGACCCATGATCAACATAAACGCGATTGGTAAAAACTGTTCCATGCTGTCTCCTCAGGAATTAGACGGATTATTGAGATGATATTCGTGCATCACTACGCCAGAGCGTGGCGGTTTTGACGATAGATAGCCCAGCGCGCCTATGTAGGAAATCAGCAAAAATGCATAGAGCGTCAGATAACCTATTAATGTACCCAGCACAATTTCCGGAGGATGATCTGCGACCACATCTCTGGTGCGCAGCACCCCATAGACTACCCAGGGCTGACGACCGATTTCCGTCACATACCAGCCAGCCAACACAGCAACCCACCCAGAGAAGGCCATAGGCGCCAGCAGCGTTAAGTAGGCTTTATTAAAGGTACGCCTGCGCACCAGGATCCAACAGCCATACCAACTCATGGCAAGCATTAACATCCCCACCGCAACCATCACCCTGAAGGACCAAAATACTGGTGCCACCGGCGGATGCTCATCGATAAACTGATCCAGGCCGGGCAACTCGCCATCCGCATCATGGGTCAGTACCAGACTGGCCGCTTTTGGGATTTTGATAGCATAGTCCGTGGTTCTGCTCTCTTCATTGGGCAGCCCCAGCAGAGTGAAAGGCACGCTGTTATCTGTTTCCCAGATAGCCTCTACCGCCGCAATTTTGGCGGGCTGGTGCTCTAGACTATTGAGCCCGTGTAAATCACCGACAAAGATTTGTGTGGGTGCAAGCACAGCAGCCGCAATAAGACTGGTGCGCAGTAACAGCCAGGTACTGGGGCCGTCCTTGGATCTGAGTATCCTCCAGGCACTGATGCCAGCGATCATAAAGGCGCTGGTCAAGAGACTGGCAAGCAGCATATGGGTCATGCGATAGGGGAAAGAGGGATTAAAAATAATCTGCCACCAGTCCGTCGCATAGAAAATGCCATCGCGAATTTCATAGCCGACCGGCGTTTGCATCCAAGAATTCAAACTCAGAATCCAAAAAGCGGAAAACGTCGTGCCCACGGCCACAAGAATAGTGGAGGTCAGATGCACTCGGTTGGATACTCTGTCTTTACCAAACAGCATAATCCCCAAAAATGAGGCCTCCATAAAAAATGCAGTCAGCACTTCATAACCGAGCAGCGGCCCAGCAATATTGCCGACCTTCTCCATAAACCCGGGCCAATTGGTACCAAACTGGAAACTCATCGTGATACCGGACACCACTCCCAGCGCAAAGGTGAGGGCAAAAATTTTCACCCAAGAAAAGTAGGCATACTCCCAGGATTTGTCGCCAGTGCGTAAATATTGAATTCGAAAATAGACCAAAAACCAACAGAGCCCAATGGTGATGCTGGGGAATAGAATATGAAAACTAATGTTGGCGGCAAACTGAATGCGGGATAAAACAAATGGATCAAACTCCATTATCTGTATAACTCCTAAATCATGGATTTACTATTTAACAACTGACCTAAGATGCTCGAAGGCATCAAATTGGGTGAGATAAATGCTGCCACTCAACGCATGAGCAAGCCCCGAATAGCGCAGTGCATCCATGACTGGGCCTTTGACCTCTGATAAATGCAGACAGATACCCTGCTCCGCCAGACGCTGATTGACCCGCTCCAACATCTCGTGGGCACTGTAATCAATCTCGTTTACTGCTGAGCAGATCAGCACCACATGGGTTATCTGATCATTGGCATAAACCCGCTGGTAAATTAAATTCTCCAGGACGGACGCATTGGCAAAAAATAGGCTCTCATCAACCCTTAGATTTAGCAGCGAGGGCACTGTAGTGACCTGATAGCGCTGGACATTGCGAAAATGCTGGGTGCCCTCGACCAGCCCAACCTCCGCCACATGAGGCATGGAGGTGCGGTAGAGATAGAGCAAAATAGACAGGGCCACACCACAGACGACGCCAATTTCAACACCGAAGAACAGGGTGCCCAACAACGTCATGGCGACTGCTCGGAAGTCATTGCTGGAAAACCGCCATGTCTTTTTCAATATCGAAAAATCTACCACGGTCAGTACTGCCACGATAATTGTCGCGGCTAGCGTGGCCTTGGGCAGAAAATACAATATCGGCGTCAGATAGAGAGAGGCTAGCGCAATGCCAATCGCAGCAAATATGCTGGCGGCCTGCGTCTTGGCACCGGCATCAAAGTTAACCACTGTTCTTGAGATGCCACCTGTGACCGGGAACCCACCAGAGAGGGCCGAGGCCACATTGGCGGAGCCGAGACCGATTAACTCCTGATTGGGATCTATGCTCTCTCTGCGTTTAGCGGCCAGGGTTTTACCCACAGAGACAGACTCTACATAGCCAATAATGGCAATACTCAGAGCCGGCAGCCACAGGGCTTGGAATAAATCATAACTGAACTCTGGCCAGGCCAATGTTGGTAGACCGCTGGGAATAGTGCCCACCACAGCGACTCCGGATTGTTCCAACCCCAGCCACCATACCAGAAGAATAGTGCTAAGAACCGCCACGACCGGCGCTGCCCGCGCAGCTAACTGCGCATTAATAGCACCTAAACCACAGCGCTGAGCTAAGGGGGCCACGCCGCTTCTGGCCCAGAATAAAAAACCCAGAACCAGACTACCAAGCACCAGGGTATGTAGATCGACTGTCTCTGCACTCTGGGTTAATGAAACGACAATCTTCGGCAGCGTATCTCCACCACCACTGACGCCTATCAGGTGCCGCACCTGGCTCAGGGCAATAATAATGCCGGATGCAGAGATAAACCCTGACACCACAGTGTGGGATAAAAAGTTGGCAACAAAGCCCAGCTTAAAGAGCCCCATGATCAGCAAAAACAGACCGGACAATAGCGCCAAGGCAATGGCGGCACTGAGGTAGTCGGCACTGCCTTCAGCCAAAATATTGCCCAGACTAACCATGGTCATTAGCGAAACAACGGCCACAGGTCCAACAGATAATGTGCGACTGCTACCAAACATAGCGTAGGCGACCAGTGGCAAAATACTGGCGTAGAGCCCTACTTCCGCAGGGACACCAGCCAATAACGCATAGGCCAGTGACTGGGGAATCAGCATCATGGCCACCACCAGTCCGGCGACCATATCCGCTTTTAGGTCATCCCCAGTGTAACCGCGCATCCACCTGAGGGCTGGCAGGTACTGACTGAGCGTGGCACTGGCCATTTAGGCTTTTTCCTCTGGACAGGCGGTCATCCACTCGCGACCCTTGAGCATCAACTGCCAATAGACGAAGGGTAGAGCCAGGCTTTTTAGCCACCAGGCCAAGCGCGTTGGTTTAGTGCCGCTGTTGAGCCAGTTGGGGAAGCTGGGTGCCACCCGACCGCCATAGCAGAACTCGGCGAGAATAATTTTGCCGCGCTCAACGGTTAGCGGGCATGAGCCATAGCCGTCATAGCATGCAGCCGGCGCCTGTCCGGCACGAACCGAGGTAATGTTTTTTGCCACCACTGGCACCTGTTTGCGCACCGCAGCCATGGTCTTTGCATTGCTGGTATTCATCACATCACCTAGGCCCCATATGTTTGCATACTGGCTGTGACGCAAGCTATGGGGATCTACCGACAGCCAGCCGGCCTGATCGCCAATGCCACTGTCGGCAATAAATGCTGGCGCCTGCTGCACCGGACAGACATGCAGCATATCGAAGTCTTTACAGACTTCGGACTGCTTGCCCTCAGCATCAGTAACCATAAACCAGGCCTTGCGCTGCTCGCCATTTACCCTGATTAGATTATGGTTATAACTTGGGCTGACATTGTATTTATCCATATAAGACTGCAGGGCACCCACATAGGCTGGCACACCAAACAGCACTCCACCTGCATTGCAAAAGTCGATATCAATATCCTTTAATCGATTGTTCTTGAGCCAGTGGTCGGCGGAGAGGTACAGGGCTTTTTGCGGCGCACCTGCGCACTTAATAGGCATTGGCGGCTGTGTGAAAATCGCCTTACCTGCCCGAGTTTGCTGCACCAGCTCCCAGGTATAGGGTGCCAGGTCATAGCGGTAATTGGAGGTGACACCGTTTTTACCCAATGTCTCTTCGAGGCCTTCAATCGCGCCCCAGTTAATCACCAGACCCGGCGCAACCACCAGCTGCTCATAATGCACCTCAGAGCCATCTTGCAGCACTACTCTGTCACTGTCTGGCACCACCTCAGTCACCGCCTGCTGCAACAGACTCACTCGTTTGTCCACAAGACTGCTGGTGTCCCTCTGGGTGGCCTTGGCGTCAAATACGCCGCCGCCAACCAGGGTCCAGCCAGGCTGGTAATAATGCTTGGTGGCCGGATCTATCAGGGCAATACGCAGCTTGCTGTTGCGCTTGAGCAGGCTTGATGAGACGGCAATGCCCCCTGAACCCGCGCCTATAACGACCACATCAAAATGCTGAGTGGCCTTGGCGGTAGTTTGCACTGGGGATGTTGCGGGTTCAGACGGCTCGCTGGCAATAGTCTGGTAAAGCTGGGTAGAGCGATTGCCAGTGCGGCAATAGGCATGCACCCTGAGGTTGCCAGACATGCGCTGGCGAAAATCTGCAACGATCTCCTCGGTAAGCTGGCCTGCAGCAAAAGGCATATGGAGCAACTCAATGTTCATTGCGGCGGCGGCCTGCGCGATGCTATTTACATTAGGTTGATCGGCGGCTTCGCCATCGGGCCGGTTGCAAATAATCAGCTCCACGCCCTGCTCTGCGAGTTTGGCTAGATCTTCACTGTGGATCTGGTCGGAGACCGAAAATCTATCGCTCAATATTGTTATTTTCATGGTTTACCCCTTGTGACTGTTATTTTTATAAGCTGTTGATAGGAAGTTTTAAATAGACCGCGCCATTATCTTGCGCAGGTGGGAAATGGCCGGCTCTCATATTCACCTGGATAGCTGGAATCATCAGCCGAGGAATGCCCAAGCCGCTGTCACGCTTTTCGCGCATCGCCACAAACTGATCTTCGCCAATATGTCTGCCCACATGCACATTGTGTTGCTGCTGTTCAGCCACGGTGGTCTGATAGTCCACTTCGCGGCCCTCGGCACCATAGTCATGGCACAGGTAGAGCCTGGTGTCAGGCGCTAAGTGCAAGATTTTTTGCGCTGATTGATACAGCGCCTGAGCGCTGCCGCCCGGAAAATCTGCCCTCGCAGTGCCGCTGTCAGGCATAAAAATGGTATCGCCGACAAAGGCTGATTTGCCAACGAGATGCACCATACAGGCAGGAGTATGACCAGGTGTGTGTAGAGCTTTAGCCTGCAAGTTGCCGATGGCGTAGGTTTCACCGTCTTCGAAAAGGTGGTCAAATTGGCTGGCATCGCGCTGAAACTCAGTGCCCTCGTTAAAGACTTTGCCGAAGGTTTCCTGCACAGAAACTATGTGCTCACCAATCGCCAGCTTGCCGCCCAGATGCTTCTGTAAATAGGGACCTGCCGACAAATGGTCTGCATGGACATGGGTTTCAATATGCCATTGCACCTGCAGGTCGCGATCCTGCACATATGTCATAATGGCATCAGCACTGGTAGTGCTGGTACTGGCCGAGGGATAATCAAAGTCGAGCACCGAGTCAATAATCGCACAGGCTTGGGATGCTGGGTCACGCACCACATAAGAAAAGGTGTTGCTGTCCTGATCGAAAAATACTGCAACCTCAGGTTCAACGCTATTAGTGTCGCCAACTGCTATCGCAGCTCCTGGCAAATCTTTCATGGTGCCTCCGTTAGCACAGGTTTCGGGCTTATTGAGCTACAGATCTACATTGGCTGTCTGTAGCGTTTAACCCGGAGTTATCCTGAGAATTGCATTTACCGTGCCAACTTTAGAAACAGCAGGTTGACTGGCTTTGAGGTAGATTTTGCTTGACCACCGACAGATCGATTGCCAAAATCGACAAAACTAAAGTCATTTGTGACAAATTTATGGATATTATAAAGTCAGATGCTGGAACCCAGCGTAATCTTAGCGCCATGCTTGAGGCCTATGATTGCCCCGCTATTCTGGTATCGGCCGACTACGAAATCCTCGCCTACAACGCAGAGTACAGCCAAGCATTTGGTGAGCTGCAGCTGGATCAAAAACCCAACTGCTTCCGCGTATCTCATGGTTACTCGGTTCCCTGCGACCAGGCCGGCGAATCCTGCCCACTCAGTGCTGCTCTGAAATCTCAGCGCAAAGAACGTGTACTGCATATTCACCAGACGCCCCAGGGCAAAGAACATGTAGATGTGGAGATGCTGCCGATCTTTGATGACCAGCAGCAGTTGATATTCTTTGTTGAGCTATTGCGACCTGTGCCACTGGCCAGCGGTCATGTAGCTGACCAGCAGATGGTGGGTAAAAGTCCGGCTTTTCTCACCTTACTGGAAGTCATTAGCCGGGTTGGACTCAGCGATGTCTCTGTGGTGCTTAAAGGTGAATCTGGCACAGGTAAAGAACTAGCCGCCAGAGCTATTCATATGGCCAGCGCCCGCAGCGACAATCCAATGGTGACTCTAGAGTGCTCTGGCCTCACAGATACCCTGTTTGAAAGCGAGCTGTTTGGCCATATTAAAGGCGCCTTTACCGGCGCCCAGTTCAATAAACCCGGGTTGATCGAACAGGCCAATGGGGGCACTTTGTTTCTGGATGAAGTAGCAGATATACCCATGCCAATGCAGGTAAAACTGCTGCGCCTATTAGAGACAGGCACCTATCGACCTGTGGGCAGCGCCACCGT
>JBMZST010000022.1:0-12931 GCA_049623265.1 Porticoccaceae bacterium | reverse complement strand
TCAATGCTGTGCCGGACTGGCTGCACTGGCTGGTGTGGATAGTCTGGCTACTGTTTTCCATCCTGGCACTGGTGATCTATGCGCTGAGCTTTACGCTGCTTGCCAACCTGATTGGCTCGCCGTTTTACGGCTTGATTGCGGAGCGCGTCATCAGACTGCAGGGCATTGGCCCAGCGACAGATATGGAGTCTTCAGTGATGGGGGTTGCCTGGCAGAGTTTTAGACGTCAGCTGCAGCTGCTGGGCTACTTTATTCCAAGAACCGTCGGCATAGGCCTGCTGATGCTGATGGTCAGCTTTATACCTCTGTTAAATCTGCTGGCTCCAGTCATCGCCGCAGCCTGGGGCAGCTGGTCTCTGGCCATACAGTATCTGGACTATCCAGCGGATATGGAGGCCGTAAGCTTTACTCAGCTGATTGATCGGGCTGGGCAGAACCGTTGGCCCGCCATGGGGTTTGGCCTTTCCGCTCTGGCCGCTTCAGCCATTCCGGTGCTTAACCTGCTGGCACTCCCAGCAGCCGTAGTCGGCGGCACATTGCTCTGGTGCAGCACCTATAAAACGCTGGACACCTAGACAGCCTATTCCTGTAGCAGGTGTTCCTCTGGCATGGTGCAGGGCAGCTTCATATCCAGCAGCTTCTCGATGGGCTCAAGCAAGAAGGCATCATCCTCACAGGCAAAACTGATAGAGGTACCAGATTTACCCGCACGACCGGTGCGGCCAATACGGTGCACATAGTCCTCGGGCTCCTCGGGCAAGGTGTAGTTAATCACATGGCTGATACCGTCCACATGAATACCTCGGCCAGCGACATCGGTCGCCACCATGACCTTCAGCGACCCGGATTTAAATGAGTCCAGCGCTTTCATGCGGCGATTCTGCGGCACATCGCCAGACAGCAGGCCAACTTTAAACCCTTTTTTCTTCAGCTTCTCATGGAGATTGCGGCAGATATCTCGGCGATTGGCGAATACCATAACGCTGTCGACATCGTCGTTGACTAAAATATTATTGAGCAGAGCGAACTTCTCGCTGGCCGTGGTGATATAGATCCTCTGGTCGACGGTATCTGTGGCCACGCGCTCGGCACCGATCTCCACTGTCACCGGGCTATCTGTCCAGGTCTCGGACAGGCGCAATATCTCTGGGGTAAAGGTGGCAGAAAATAGCAGGGTCTGACGCTCCTCACGCTTTGGCGTCAAGCGCACCAGTCGCCGCACCTGAGGTATAAAACCCATATCCAGCATACGGTCGGCCTCGTCGATCACCAGCACTTCAACCTGATCCAGATACAGGTCGCGATTATTGGCAAAGTCCAGTAACCGGCCTGGTGTGCCCACCAAGATATCGCAGTGAGACTTCTGCATTTTCTGCAGCTGCTTGCCGTAGTCCATACCGCCCACTAAACAGTGCACCTTGAGGTCTGTATGCTTTAACAGCCTGGTTGCATCATCGGCGATCTGAATGGCCAATTCACGGGTGGGCGCCATAATCAATGATCGCGCCTCACCCATATAGCGCTCTTCTTCGATTGGATGCTTTAACAGGTCAGTAATAATACTGATCAAAAAGGCGGCTGTTTTACCTGTGCCCGTCTGAGCCTTGCCCACGAGATCATGACCATTGAGGCTGTGGGGTAACGAGGTGGCCTGAATAGGCGTGCAGTAGTGAAACCCAGTCTCCTGAATGCCGCGCATCAGGGCTGGCGGCAAATCGAAGTCATGGAAGCGCGTCTTGCCCTCTTCGGGCGGCACAACGAACTGAGAGATATCCCATTTTTTGCCACCGCGCCTTTTGCGAGGCGCTCGCTTGGCTTTGGGTTTGTCAGCCGCCGTCTCAGCGGGAGCCGCAGTTTCTGGAGAAGCCGTATTGTCAGTCAAAATAAAATAGTCACAGTGATTAAAGGTAGATTATATGGTCGGGGCCAGACATATTTACCTCTGGCCCTATCCACGAATGGCGCGGAGTGTAGCAGAATTGTCGATGCACTGCTGATAAGAATCAATGGCCCCTGACTAGCGAGCCTGAAATCCGTGCATCCTCGAATGACTATTTCGGGCTAATCCAGGTAGCGGGCTATCCAATAGTCGGCGCTGACCCAGCGCCCACCCCCGGTAAACAGAAGGCTCAGCAGCATAATCAGGTAGGTAGCGGCAAACTCAATACCATTGTTTAGCACCACAAAACTGCCCTTTTCCGTTAGCCAGCTGTAGTTACCGTGGCGGCGCAATAGGCTTTTTGCCGCTGCAACACGCTGCCCCACAGCCTCTGAATTTTGCAGACTTTTTTCCGCTGCTGGAATACCTACTGCCGCCAATACAGTTGCTGTACTGGTTTGAGGGTCAGATGGTGCTATGGCGAACCAGCCATTCTCCCAATGGGTTGTGGCCGCGGCCACCAGCATGGTGATAATCAAGGGCAGCACAAACAGACGTGTGGCCAGGCCCAGCAGCAGTGCAAAGCCTCCAAACAACTCGGCACTGGCGGCAAGAAATACCATCAGTCTCGGCATAGGCAGGCCCAGGCCCCAGTCCGGATTGCCAAACCAGGCAACCATCTGCTCAAAGTTGGCAAATTTATGGGCCCCAACAGCGATAAACACTGGTGCTAAATACAGCCGCAGGGCCAGAGGGCCGAGCCAGTCGATGGTTTTTAATTTGCTGACAAACAGATTGAAAAGATTGATTAGTCCCTGCATAGCTACTCTCCTTGCTACTCTCCTTTTTTAGGTCGGGCTGGGGGCTTTAGCGCTACTACAGACCCAAGTCCTCGGCGATTTAGAGCACAGCGGAGAGAAAAAATTCCTCGGCTCGAGCTGTCCACAGTTATTCATTAAATAGTGCTATCTTTGCCAAAGCCATTGAACGAGAATAAAGGTTCAGTCATACAGAACTAGAAAATGAATCCATCTCTGTCCCCCAGGCCAAGGTTTTTATCCAACGCGGGCGACCTGCTGCGCTTAGCCGGGCCACTGATGCTCGGCCAGCTCGCCGTATTTGGCATGACTGTCACGGATATCTATATGGCCGGCCAGGTAAACACAGAGACCCTGGCCGCTCTGCAACTGGGTGGCAGCATCTGGGCCATGATCAACCTGTTGGTGATTGGCATTATGATTGCCAACAGCCCAATTATTGGTAATTTCTGGGGAGCCGGAGAAAAGCACCGAGTGCGCTTTCAATTTCAGCAGGCTCTATGGCTGGCCCTACCTATGGGCGCCATTGTCTGCGGCCTGATTTTGCTAGGCATTATGCTGCTGGGCTATCTGGATATCTCTGCCGAAGTCTACCGCATTGCCCGGGGCTACCTGCTGCCCTATCTAATCACCGGTTCTATGTTCCCGGCATTTTTCGCCTTTCGCAGTACCTTTGAGGGAGTTGGCGATATTCGACCAGTGATGATATTTAACTGCCTGGCTTTTTTCCTCAACGGCATTTTGGACTATATCTTTGTATTCGGTAAGCTCGGTCTTCCCGCCATGGGTGGTATAGGCGCCGCCTGGGCCACCACATTGGTGATGTGTTTTCTACTGATAGCCATGGCAACCTATGGGCGCTACGCCCAGAATATGCGGAGGCTGCAGCTGTACGGGCAGTTTGCTGCTCCCAGTGTGACTGCGATTGGGGAAATACTGCGCCTGGGTATTCCGATTGCCCTAATGATTGCTGCGGAGATTGGTTTCTTCGCCATTATTCCCATGCTCATTGCCCACCTGGGAGCCAATGTTTTGGGCGCTCATGCTATCACCAATAATTTGGATGCTCTGGCGTTTATGATCCCTCTGGGTATAGGTCAGGCGCTCACCATTAAGGTATCTCATGCTCAGGGGCGCAACGACCCGGTAGCCGCGCGACAGATCTGTCTCACTGGGTTCAAGCTAGTGTTTATGCTGGCGCTGATTTTAGGCACGATCAAGATCTCTCTGCGCCATGATTTTGCCGCCCTGTTTAGCGCCGATGCTGCTGTGCAGATCATCGCTGCCAATCTATTTTTATTTTCCGCAGCTCTGGGCTGCTTTGATTCCATGCAAATGGCATGCTCTGGTGCGCTGCGTGGGTTTAAAGATGCTCGGGTACCGCTGTTTATCCAAGTACTGGCCTTTTGGATTATTGCCTTTCCGATTGCCTACAGTCTGGCGCTGACAGATCTATGGGGAGAGCCCATGGGTGTCTATGGCTTTTGGACTGGGCTGGTGATCGCTGCCCTGCTGGCCAGCAGCATGATGATGCTGCGCTGGAATCTGGTATCCAGGCGCGAAATCGCCAACTGGTCAGGTAAGCTGGTCGGAGAATAATGCCCAGGACTGTTAATCCTGAAGACGCCCCAGGGTAATGCGATCCAACTGATTGTAGTCTTGACGGGTCTCGACCAGCACAAAGCCAGCCTGGTTAAATAACTCTCTCACCACCGAGCCCTGATTGTACCCATGCTCAACCAACAACCAGCCAGCGGAGGCCAAAAAACCCGAACTCTGGCTAATCACCCGTTTTAAATCCTCCAGACCATCAGCACCAGAGACCAGTGCAGACGCCGGCTCAAAACGCACATCGCCCTGAAATAGATGGGCGTCGTCGTCCTCGATATAGGGCGGGTTGCTGACAATAAGATTAAATTGAGCCTGGGGCTGATGCCTGGCCACAGCGGAAAACCAGTCGCTCTGATAGATGGTGACATTATCCAGCTGCTGGGCGAGTCGATTCTGTTCTGCCAAGGCTATCGCTGGTGCCTGGATATCCACAGCGGTCACTTGCCAGTGGGGATATTCTGAGGCCAGCGCCAGCGCGATGGCGCCGGTTCCAGTGCCCAGATCCAGAACCTGGCTATTGTCGGGCAATTCAAGATCAAGGGCGGCCTCTACCAGTAACTCGGTCTCCGGCCGCGGTATTAATGTGTGGGGAGAGACTTTCAGCTCTAGAGTCCAAAAGCCCTGAGTGCCGATAATAAAGGCGACGGGTTCACCCTCCAGCCTGCGCTTAAACAGCTGATCAAAATTTTGGGTATCAGCTGTGGAAACGGCTTTATCGGGCCAGGTTCTCAACCAGGTGCGATCTACAGACAGGCTGTGACTGAGCAGCAGTTCGGTATCCAATAATGCGCTATCGCTGGTCGCTGACAGCTCGTGGTGACGCTGCAGCAAATCGGAGACAGTTGCCATGGTTACTCGGAGAGCGAGGCCAGTTGTTCGGCCTGGAATTCATTCACCAGGGGCTGTACCACTTCGCTCAACGAGCCCTCCATCACCTCAGCCAGCTTGTACAACGTGAGATTGATGCGGTGATCTGTGACCCGACCCTGGGGAAAATTATAGGTGCGAATGCGCTCTGAGCGATCACCACTGCCCACCAGACTTTTGCGCTGCTCTGACTGCTCTTGGGCCGCGGCGTCATCCTGCGCAGAGTTTAAGCGCGCCTGGAGAACAGCCATGGCCTTGGCTCGGTTCTTGTGCTGTGAGCGCTCGTCCTGACATTCCACAACCATACCCGTGGGCAAATGCGTCAGACGAATAGCAGAGTCGGTTTTGTTAACGTGCTGGCCGCCAGAGCCCGAGGCGCGGAACGTATCCACACGCAGATCCGCTTTGTTAATCTCAATTTCATCCTGCTCGTCGGCCTCGGGCATAATGGCCACGGTACAGGCGGAGGTGTGAATTCTGCCCTGGGACTCGGTATCCGGCACTCGCTGCACACGGTGCGCTCCAGACTCAAACTTCAGCTTGGAATAGACACCACTGCCGACAATGCGGGCGATAATTTCTTTGTAGCCACCGTGGTCACCCGTACTTTCGCTCATTACCTCGACCTGCCAGCGCTGGGTCTCGGCATACTTGCTGTACATGCGGAATAGGTCTCCAGAAAAAATGGCAGCTTCGTCACCCCCGGTCCCGGCACGAATCTCTAAAAACACATTTTTATGGTCATTGGGATCCTTGGGTAACAGCAGTCGCTGCAACTCTAGTTCCAGGCCCTCTAGCTGCTGCTCGCCCTCTTTGATCTCTTCCTGTGCCATTTCCCGCATATCTGGGTCGGCATCCTTGAGCAGTGACCGGGCTTCTTCCACAGAGCTAACCACCTGCTGAAAGCTAGTATAGGTTTTAACCACTGGCTCGAGCTCGGCATACTCCTTGGATAGATCCCGATATTTGTTCTGGTCAGCAATGATATCTGGATCACTAAGCAGAGCCGACACCTCTTCGTAGCGCTCAGTCAGGGTATCCAGTTTGGACAGTATCGAATCTTTCATGCAGCTTTAATTTCCATGTCAGGGGCGCTTATTTTTTCTTGAGGCCGAAGAGTTCGTGGGTGGCGTCAATGGTGGCATCGCTGCCCTCTTCACTGGCCTGTTTTAATCGAGTTGTGGGCTTGTGCAGCAGCTTGTTGGTCAGATTGCGTGCCAGGGCATTGATGACTTCGGCGGAGTCCTGACCTCGCTCAAGGGCTGCCAAGGCCTTTTCAACCTCGCCATCGCGAATCACTTCCACGCTGTCACGAAAGGCTCTTATGGTATCCACCACAGCCAGTGCCCGCTGTTTGGTCGACCAGTTTTTAACCTCCTGATCAACAATTTCCACGGCCAGATCGGCAGCGCTCTGGCGGGCACGCAAGTTGTCCTGAATCACTTCCTCGAGGTCATCCACGGTGTAGAGATAGATATCATCCAGCTCTTCGACCTCGGGCTCTATATCTCTGGGCACAGCGATATCCACCATAAAGATGGGTTTGTGCTTGCGTTTTTTCAGCGCGGATTCCACTGCGCCCTTGCCCAGGATAGGCAGCTGACTGGCGGTAGAGGAAATAACAATATCGGCACGGTGCAGATAGTCGGGGATGTCCGATAGCAAAATAGCGTCGGCAGAAAAGTTTTCCGCCAATTCTTGGGCGCGGTTAAGGGTGCGATTGGCCACGGTAATCTGACCGATTTTTTTGTCTTGCAGATGGCGGGCGACCAATTCAATAGTTTCACCTGCTCCCACTAACAGAGCATGAGCGGTCCCCAGATTGGCAAAGATTTGCTCGGCCAGGCTCACCGAGGCATAGGCCACAGATACCGGATTCTGACCTATGGCAGTTTCTGAGCGTACCCTTTTAGCCGCGCCAAAGGCCTGCTGAAATGCCTGATTCAGCTCTGTGGCCACGGTCTCAGCCTCGCGACCCACAGAATAGGCCGACTTTATCTGGCCAAAGATCTGTGGCTCACCCAACACCAATGAGTCCAGCCCACTGGCGACATTTATCATATGGCGGATAGCCTGTTGATCACGGTGGCAGTAGTAACAGCTCTGGAGCTCTGTAATTTCCAGCCCCTTGGTATCTGCCAACCACTGCAGCACCTGATCATCCTCTATGTCGCCGGCCAGATATATCTCGGTGCGATTACAGGTAGACAGCAGCGCCATCTCAGAGGCACCTATCGCACCCACAGCTGATTGCAGTGACTCCACCACGATTTCGGGGGCAAAGGCAATCCGCCCACGGAGATCTACCGAGGCTGATTTATGGTTGATACCAAATGCCAAAATACCCATTTTTTAGCTTGTACTCTAAGCTGGAAAGGGGGAATTTTACACCAGACTGGACTGCAAAAGGAGGCTGAGGGGGAAATGAATTTGTGTAATCAATTTCACAGCGGAGATAAACTCTGAGTTATGCTTATAAAACTTTCGCTCTAGGAATTGTCTTAAGCAACAGTATCCTTGAAAATAACCCTATGCCGAATAATCAAAATATCTCTATGCCCCACCCCATCGCAGCTTCTCTGCTGGCGCTCTCGCTGATGCTGGGGGCCTGTTCTTCAAGCCTTCAATCTGTGGCTCTTTCTGATGGCTCTGAGGCTACCTATATCTCGGGTACCGACAGCGCTACCCCCAACCCAGAAGAACAGGCGGAGCCCGCGGTCAAACCCTTTGACACAGACAGCCTCTACAACCTGCTGGTGGCTGAGGTGGCCCTGAGTCGCAATCAGTTCGATATAGCCCTGCCCAAATACCTGGATCAGGCTCGGCAAACCGAGGATAGCGGCGTAATAGAAATGGCCGGGCGGGTGGCTAACTATATGCGTGACTATCGGGCTACCCTGGAGATGGCACTGCTATGGCTGGATCAGGAGCCCGACAATCCTATTGCCCGCGAGGCCGCCATGCAGGCTTATGCCAAACTGGGTGATGGGGTTGGCGCTCTGGAACAGGCCACCTGGCTTTACCAAAACAAGGATGACGCCCAGGCGTTTTTGGCTGTCACATCGATACCCACAGAAGCGGCGGATATTCAGGTCCTGCTGCAGGCCTACACAGAGGTGGAGCTGAGTAAAGACAAACAACCCAGCCAGTTGCTGGCGCGAGGCATACTGCTAAGAGAGAGTGGCCAACTGGAGCAATCAGAACAGGTAGCAAAGAAGTATCTGGCAGCAGCGCCGCGAGATGAGCGCGGCCTGCTGCTACTGGCTCAGGTGTTGCACCAGCAAGATCGTATTGAAGAGGCCACAGCGCTCATTGCCAAGGCACTCAAGCGTCAGCCGGACAATCACAGATTAAGACTACAGTATGCGCGCTTTTTAACCATCACTGATCGCAGCCTGGCCATTGAACAATTTGACCTGCTGCGTGAGCAGCAGCCCGATGATCAAGAAGTGAATTTCTTGCTTGCCCTTCTGCTGCTCAACGAGGGCGACACGGACCGGGCCAAACAGCTTTTCACTCAGGCGTCGTCCAGCCCTAGCCTCAGGGCTGACGCTCAGTATCATTTGGGTAGCATTGCCGATCGCAATAGCCAGCCCGCGGTGGCTATCAAACACTATTCGCAGGTTCGCTACGGCCGCAACTATCTGGCTGCAGCCTCAAGGCTCTCGGTGCTTTTAGCCCAGTACAACAATATGGATACCGCGCGACGTTATTTACAACGCCTGCGCTCAGAGCAACCAGATCAGGCGGTTGCCCTATTTCAAATTGAGTCCAATTTACTGATCAGTGCCCAGCAGCCGGATCAGGCGCTGTTGATCCTTACCGATGGTCTCGATGCTTTCCCCAATGACAGTCAGTTGCTCTACGCTCGCTCCATGGTGGCAGAGCAGCAGGATAACTTCGCGCTGGCAGAACAGGACCTAAGAGCCCTGCTGGCTCAGGATCAGGATAACGCTGTGGCCCTCAATGCCCTGGGTTACACCATGATTTTGCATACCGACCGCCGCGACGAAGCTTACAAACTGATTAAACGCGCCTACCTGCTCAACCCAGGAGATCCAGCCACCATAGACAGTATGGGCTGGGTGTTGTTTCAAATGGGTCAGCCAGAAGAGGCCCTGAACTATCTGCAGAAAGCATTTGATATCTTGCCGGACCCTGAAATTGCTGCTCATCTGGGCGAGGTTCACTGGTCCCTCGGCGACCGAGAGCGCGCCAAAGCCATCTGGCAGCAGGGCTTGCAGCAGGTACCAGACCACCCCTCCATATTAGAGACCATGGAGCGACTGGGCACAGCCCTTGGCCAGTCGACCGAATCTACTGAATCAACCGCCACTGAGAGCGCCTCGGCGCAGAGCACAGAAGAGTGAAACAGACCATCAGCGCAGCGCTACTGCTGCTTGTACTCAGTGGCTGCGTCAGTCAGGCCCTTATCACGACTAATATCAACCGCGACTGGCAGCAACACCAGGCACAGATAGCTCAGCTCCAGAGTTGGGAGCTGCAAGGCAAGCTGGGATTTAACAGTGCGCAGCGAGGAGGCAGTGCCAACCTGAGCTGGCACCAGCAACAACAACAGTACTCAGTGTCCCTTAGCGGCCCCTTTGGCGCCGGCACTGCCCTGATTGAGGGAGACCAGCACCTGGCCTCTATGCGCCAGGGTGATCAGATTTATCGCAACTCACCGGCGTTATTGGCGCAACAATTAACCGGGCTGGCTATTCCAGTGGATGCTCTAAGCTGGTGGGCCCGCGGCCTGCCTTCACCCAGTGAAATGCCGCTCAGCAACCTGGTATCTGCGCCTAGCGGTGAAGCCAAGAGTTTTGAGCAGGCTGGCTGGCAGCTGTCATTTTCCAACTACAGGTCTGCGGATAACCTCAGCCTACCCAGAAAGATTACTGGCGAATTTGGGGACCAGCGCTTTAAACTGATAATATCGTCCTGGTCATTTCCACAACCATAGCCAGCGGTCCACAAACCATGTCATCTGTCTTATTGCCCTCGCCGGCTAAGCTAAACCTCTTTCTACATATTACCGGCAGACGCGCCGATGGCTACCATAGCCTGCAGACCGTGTTTCAGTTGCTAGACTATGGCGACCGCCTGACCTTCAGGGTTAATCACAGCGGCCATATCAATCTGCACACAGCTATGGAGGCCGTGGCAGCAGAGGATAATTTAATTGTCAGGGCCGCTAGGTTATTACAGGCGGCCACCGGCTGCCGTCAGGGCTGCGATATTGAAATCCACAAACAGATACCTATGGGCGCGGGACTTGGCGGCGGCAGCAGCAATGCAGCCACGGTGCTGGTGGGCCTAAACCAGCTGTGGCAGACCGGCCTAAGCGACGATCTGCTGGCGGATATGGGTGCCCAGCTAGGGGCTGATGTACCCGTTTTTGTCCGCGGTCACAGTGCTTTTGCCGAGGGAATTGGCGAACTACTCACCGCCATAGATATTCCCGAGCAATGGTATTTAGTCATTACACCTAATGTGCAGGTATCTACAGCCGAAATATTTTCCAATCCTCAATTGACAAGGGACACTTCACCCATCAAAATACGCGCCCTCTCAGAGGTGCAGTACAGGAATGACTGTCAGGCAGTAGTTGAAGAGCTCTATCCAGCGGTTAAACAGGCGTTGGAGTGGATGTCAGACTACCGCAATCCACTGATGACAGGGACTGGTGCTAGCGTATTTTGCAGCTTTGACAACCAGACAGAGGCGCAAAAAGCGCTCGACTTGGTGCCAGAGCAATGGAGTGCGTTTATAGCGCGGGGCGACAATCGCTCTTCACTGCATCGGGAATTGGGAAAGATTTTTACTGGGGCGTCGCCAAGTGGTTAAGGCACCGGGTTTTGATCCCGGCATCGGAGGTTCGAATCCTCCCGCCCCAGCCATTTCTATACTATGAATACTGGGAAACATGACGTGGCAAGATTAATGGTCTTCTCTGGGAACGCAAACCCAGAACTGGCATCTGAAATCGCTCGTACTCTGGGGATTCCTTTAGGCGATGCGCTAGTATCTCTTTTTTCAGACGGTGAGATTAATATCGAAATTCGCGAGAATGTTCGCGGACATGATGTGTTTGTTGTACAGCCCACCTGTGCACCCACCAATCGCCACCTGATGGAACTGGTCCTCATGATTGATGCGCTGAGACGTGCATCAGCCGCACGTATCACGGCGGTGGTTCCCTACTTTGGCTATGCCCGCCAAGATCGTCGTGTGCGGTCGGTGCGTGTGCCTATCAGTGCCAAGGTGGTAGCCGATATGCTGTCTAACGCGGGTGTTGACCGCGTTTTAACAGTCGACCTACACGCAGAACAGATTCAGGGCTTTTTCAACTGTACCGTTGACAATGTCTATGGCGCGCCCGTGCTACTGGGTGATATTGAGCGTCAAAACTACAAGAAACTACAGGTTGTATCCCCAGATGTCGGCGGCGTAGTGCGCGCCAGAGCCGTGGCCAAGCAGCTGGGCTGTGATCTAGCTATTATCGATAAGCGTCGCCCCACCTCTAACCAGAGTGAAGTGATGAACCTGATCGGTGAGGTTGAGGGCCGTACCTGCGTGCTGGTAGACGATATTGTGGATACCGCTGGCACATTGTGTAAGGCGGCTGAGGCGCTGAAGAAAAATGGCGCTGCCAAAGTCGTCGCCTATGCCACCCACGCGGTGCTATCCGGTGGTGCCATACAGAACATTAATAACTCTCAGCTGGATGAGTTGGTGGTTGCCAATAGTATCCCGCTGAGTGATGAAGCTAAGAAGTGCAAAAAGATTCGCTCGCTTCAGCTAGCCAAGCTACTGGGTGAATCAGTGCGCCGTATTAGCAATGAAGAATCTATCAGCGCGATGTTTGTCTGACGGCAGATATTCGTTGATGTAAAGCCGCCTCATTCCGAGGCATTTAAACCCCATCTCAGGTCTGGTCGCGGTCTGTTTTGGCACAACATTGGAGACTATTATGTCTACTGATTTTACACTACATGCGAAAGGTCGCGAGGATACAGGGAAAGGTGCGAGCCGCCGCCTGCGTCGTCTGGCCGGTGAAATACCAGGAATTGTCTACGGCGGAAAGAAAAACCCTGCCCGCATTGCTCTGGTCCATAAAGATGTGATGAAAGCGCTGGAAAACGAAGCCTTTTACTCTCACATTATTGCTCTGGATATCGATGGTAAGTCTGAGGACGTCATTGTGAAAGACGTACAGCGTCATCCAGCAAAAGCTATTATTCTGCATATGGATTTCCTGCGTGTTAGCAAGAACACCAAGCTGCAGACGCGAGTACCGCTGCACTTTATTAACGAAGACACCTGTGTTGGCGTCAAGCTGGGTGGCGGTCTTATCGCTCACAGCATGACCGAACTGGATATTATGTGTCTGCCGGCAGATCTGCCAGAGTACCTGGAAGTCGATATGGCTGAGGTTGAAATTGGCCAGACCCTGCATATCTCTGATATCAAACTACCCAAAGGCGTTGAGTCTGTTGCTCTGAGCCACGGCGAAGATCACGATCTTCCCATCGCCGCTGTGAACAAGTCGAAAGCGAAGGACGAAGATGAAGCTGACGCACCTGCAGCTGATGCTGATGCGGGTGAAGCCGACAGCGATGAGGAAGCAAGCGAAGAGTAATCTTCGCCTCTGCCCTCTGAGTAGGCCCTGACATTGGAAGCGCCCGTAGAGTTAATAGTAGGGCTGGGAAACCCCGGCCCCAACTATGAACGGACGCGACATAATGTCGGGGCC
>JBMZST010000021.1:0-13228 GCA_049623265.1 Porticoccaceae bacterium | reverse complement strand
TTGCCACCGGTATCAGGCCTCGCGTGCCCGATATTCCCGGTATAGACCACCCCAGCGTGGTGAGTTATGTGGATGTGATTGAGGGGACTGCGGAAGTAGGTAAAAAAGTTGCCATTGTGGGCGCCGGGGGCATAGGTTTTGATGTGGCTGAGCTTATCAGCCACAGCGGTGTCTCCCCCTCTATGGACAAAGAAGTCTTCGCCAGAGAATGGGGTATCGATTTTAAAAACCATCCTCGGGGTGGTGTAACTGGCGTGCAGCCAGTGGTGGAGAAAGCCGATCGAGAGATCTATCTGCTGCAGCGCAAAGATACGCCAGTAGGCCGCGGGTTGGGCCGCACCACCGGTTGGACTCATCGCCTGTCACTTGCTAAGCGAGAGGTCAAGATGATGAACGGTGTCAGCTACCAGAAAATTGATGATCAGGGGCTGCATATTTTGCGCGGTGACCAGCCACAGCTGCTAGATGTGGATACTATTATTATTTGCGCCGGGCAGGAGTCGAACCGCACATTGTTCGACCATCTGGAGGCCGCTGGCTTGAATGTAAAGTTAGCTGGCGGTGCTTTCAGGGCTGCTGAACTGGATGCCAAAGAGGCCATTAATCAAGCCAGTTACCTGGCGGCAAGTGCCTAGGTCGTTACTCAAAGTGTTAGTAGCAATCCGACTGGCCTGAGCCATAATAAATTTTTCACCTAAAGACAGTAAATACCATGACGCTTGATAAAGAAACCTTTGATCAACTACTGAGTACCGTTGAAAAATTTGTAGCCAATGAGCTTATTCCCATTGAGCAACAGGTGTCTGAAGATGACGCCGTGCCAGCGGAAATCATCCAACAGATGAAGGATATGGGTTTATTCGGCCTGTCGATTCCCGAGGAATACGGCGGCCTGGGATTAACCGCAGAAGAAGAAGTTCAGGTGGTGCAAAAGTTAGGTTATGCATCACCAGCGTTTCGCAGTGTTATCGGCACCAATGTGGGTATAGGTTCTCAGGGTATTTTGCTCGATGGCACTGAGGAGCAAAAGCAAAAGTATCTGCCTCTGCTAGCCAGTGGCGAGTTGGTGGGCTCCTTCGCGTTGACCGAGCCAGATGCGGGCTCGGATGCGGGCTCTGTTCGCACCACGGCGCGGCTCGAGGGCGATCATTATATTGTCAATGGCACCAAGCGCTATATCACTAACGCCAATCGCGCCGGTGTATTTACCCTGATGGCGCGTACAGGCACTGTAGAAGAGGGCTCCAAAGGAGTCACTGCATTTTTGATGGACGCCAATCTACCGGGTATAGAGCTTGGTCCGCCGAATAAAAAAATGGGTCAGCGCGGCGCTCATATCTGCGATGTCATTATGACTGATGTAAAAATACCCAAAGAGGCGATTATCGGGGCCCAGCCCAACAAAGGCTTTATCACTGCCATGAAAGTTTTGGATAGAGGGCGCTTGCATATGAGTGCCGTGGCTCTGGGTTGTGCGCGGCGGCTTATAGATGACAGCCTCTCGTACGCGTTAGAGCGCAAGCAATTTAACCAGCGTATTGCCGATTTTCAGTTAATCCAGGCGATGCTCGCCGACAGTGACACCGAGTACTTCGCCGGCAAGTCCATGGTTGAGGAAACCGCACGCATGTACGACAGAGGCGGGCGTATTTCTCGCTATACCGCTGCCTGTAAACTCTATTGCACCGAAATGGTGGGGCGGGTAGCAGACCGTGCTGTGCAGATACATGGTGGTGCGGGCTATATGGCCGAGTATGCAGTAGAGAGATTCTATCGCGATGTGCGCATATTTAGGCTGTATGAGGGCACATCCCAGATTCAACAGCTAATCATTGCTAAGGAAATGATCCGTGATCAAGAGCGTTAGCAGGCACCTGTGTTTGGGCAAAAAAAGCCATAACCCACTGGTACTGCTGGCTGGCGCGCATTCTGGGTCAATCGACGCAGTAAGGCAGCCCTATCGGAATAAATAGGTACTTTCTATAGTTATCACTAATGAGAGTGTCGATATATGTACGTCATGTTAGTTTAGATGGACTACTTTCTAGCACTTTGGGGAGAAATTAATGAAAACAACAAAAATATCAACGACTACACCAAGATTTATCGCATCGACAATGGCTGCTGCTATTGCGATGACAACAACCTTAGCCAGCCCGGCACTACTTGCCGAGGGTCTGCAACTTGAAGAAATTACTGTTACTGCTCGTAAGCGTGAGGAGTCCCTTCAGGAAGCTCCCATCTCGGTCACTGCGGTAACAGAGGAGCTGCAATCAGCAAGTCTGCGCAGTATTCGCGATCTGCAGGATTATTCGCCTAACCTCTATCTGGAAAAAAACCAGGGGACCCCGGGCGGTATCAACGTGAGCATCCGTGGTGTTCAGTATTCCGAAACCGATAAAAGCTTTGACCCGTCCATCGGCGTTGTGATGGATGGTATGTACCTGGGTACAGCAGCCGGCAGTATGCTGGATAACTTTGATACCAAGCGTATTGAGATTCTGCGTGGTCCACAGGGAACACTGTTTGGTAAAAATACCACCGGTGGTGTACTGCATGTTGTTCGTGGCGATGTTACCGGCGAATTGGGCGGTAAGGTTGGTGTTACTGTAGGTTCCGATGGCCGCCAAGATGTCAAAGGTGTACTGAATTTACCTCTGGGTGAAAACGGTGGTATCAAGCTGTTTGGTAACAGAATCGAAAGCGATGGTCACTTCTACAACACAACCATCAAAGAGCATGTTCGCGGCGATGATAAGAGCACCTTCGGTGCCGCAGTTCGCTGGGAGCCAACTGAAGACTTTGATATTCAGCTGCACTACGAAATTAACAATGACGACACTGATGCCGGTGCCTATGCAAACGCCAATACACCAGCAGAAGCGACCTGTGGAATCCTGGGTGGCTGTGCCGCAACGGATACAGGCAGTGGCAAAGATACGGTTTCTACTGACGGCCGCAACGAGACAACCTCTGAAGCAGACAACCTTATCTTGACTGCTAACTGGGATCTGGGTTCGGTGTTGCTGACTTCGATCACAACGCATCGTTATCTGGAGCAGGATTACCTGATTCAGTTTGACGCCTCTCCTGTAGAGTTGTTGCGTTTCCAGTACATGAATGAATGGGACCAGTTAAGCCAGGAACTGCGTGTTACCTCTCAGTTCTCTGACCGTTTTGAGTTTGTTGCCGGCCTGTACTACTGGCAGGTTGATTACTCTCAGCGCTGGCGTGTATTTGACCTGTTCTCAGTCGTGGCACCATTCCCTAAAGGTACCTATGGCTACAATGGACAGGATCAGGACACTGACTCAACCGCGATCTTCTTCTCTGCGGACTATGATATCAATGACGAGCTGACACTGACTGTCGGCGGTCGCTACACCAAAGAAGAGAAAGACTTCAATGGTGCCAGCAGTTCATTTATCACCCCCGGAAATGGTGATCCAACCGAAGCAGAGTTGGCTGCGAAGTTCACCAACTATAAGGCTGAGTTCAATGATTTCACGCCTAAGATTGGTCTGACTTACACGCCATCAGATAAGACCATGATCTATGGTTCTTACACGGAAGGCTTTAAGAGTGGTGGTTTCTTCGGTCGTCAGGCTAACTTCAATATCGACCCGAGCTATGAGCCTGAGTATGTAAAAACCATCGAGTTGGGTACCAAGACGACGCTGATGGACGGCAGAATGACTCTCAACGCTACAGTCTTCTCTAGTGACTACGAGGACAAGCAGGAGTCTATTCTGATACCTATCAGCTTGACCAACGTTGCTACTGTAGTTCGTAACGCATCAAACCTGGATATTCTGGGTCTTGAGCTGGAGATGCAGTTGCAGGCCACAGAGAACCTGAGACTGTTCGGTTCATACGGCTACCTGGATGCTGAGTACACTGGCTACAATGCTGACCTAACCGGTGATGGCGTGGTCACCAACAATGATGGGTTAACACCTATCAATACGCCTGAAAACACCTTTAGCTTCGGCGGTACCCACACAGTGCCCATGGGTGATGGTACATTGCAGACCAGCATGACTTGGCGCTACCGCGACGAGATGGAAGGCAACCCCTCGAACAGGGTTGAAGGCCATCACGACAGCATCACTAACCTAAATGCGAATATTGCTTACATTTGGGGTGCTGATGGCGAGTACCGACTGACAGCGTACGGCAAAAACCTGACTGACGAGCGCGAGTATATCTGGCGTACCATCGGTGGATTGGTTTCGTACAATGTATGGAACGAAGGTACTACCTATGGTGTGCAGTTCGACTACCAGTTCTAAACTGCAGTCAAACACACCAGCAATGGTGCGAAAAAGGGACGGTAACGTCCCTTTTTTTGTGTGCTGTATAAATTGATAGCAGACATCTACCGGCTTAGCTTTTAACCTACAGATTCAGGTTTATTAAGTGTTAAAAACTCTCAGGATTTCCCTATGGCAAATGCATCTCTTATAAATGGATTGGATGAAACCAATCGAATCAATCTGGACAAACTCCCAGAGCCCGAAGTTGCGGGAGAGCCAATTACCGGTGAACGGTATTATTCTGAAGAGTTTATGCACAAGGAGTGGGAGCATGTGTGGACCAAGACCTGGCTGATCGCCGGTCTCGAGGACCAGTTGCAAAAGGCCGGTGACCGTATTACCTGTGAGGTGGGCAAAGAGTCGATTCTCTGCACTCGTGACGATGAGGGCAAAATTCGCGCCTTTTACAATGTCTGCCAGCACCGCGGCAACAAGCTGGTTCACGAAGAGGCTAGCAGCGGTAAAATTATGGCCTGTAACTATCACGGCTGGCGATTTAAGCCTGATGGTGAGCTGTCATTTGTGCCCGATGTGAAAGACTTTCACCAGGGCAACCCCTGTGGCAAGCTGCGCTTAAAAGAACTGCCCTGTGAGGTATTTGCCGGCTTTGTCTGGTACTCCATGGATGAAGATATTATGTCTCTGGAGGAGTACCTGGGGCCGGTCTATGCCCAGATCAATACCTATGATATGAGTCGCATGAAGCGCACCCACTGGGTGACCATTGAAGGGGACTTTAACTGGAAAGTGGTGCAGGACAACTTTAATGAGTCCTACCATCTTCCCTTCGTACACCTGGGTTCAAAGCATATCCTCGAGCAGTCCTATAAACACTGCCAAATGGATATCTTTGAAAAAGAGGGCCATGCGCGCATGATAATGCCCGGGGACAAACCTACCGTAGGTCTAAAGAGTGACTTTGATACCACCAAAGAAATTCTTAAAGAGCAGTTTGAGTTCTGGGGCCTGGACCCGGAGACTTTCCGCGATGACCCGCAGGCCATGCGCGTCGCCATGCAAAAGATTAAGCGTGAGCTGGGTGCAGAAAAAGGGTTTGATTACTCTGGGATGCAGGATGAGCAGTTGACGGATCATTTCCACTATACAATCTTCCCCAACCTTTCTCTGAGCCTGAAGCCTGACGGCTGTATTTTCCTCAAGGCCCAGCCTCATCCGACAGATCCGACCAAGTGCTATTTCGATACCTGGTTCCTGATGTGGTTCCCGGACAACGCCACTGAGTACTACGCCGCTGCCATGGATGACATGGTGAGTATTGATGAGCAGGCTCCCCATATTACCGGAAAGGTGCGAGAGGTATCCTGTGGCCCTGTTATCGACGACGATGTCAGGGTTTGGTCAAGCCAGCAGAAGGGCTTGATGTCTAAAGGCTTTACCGGCACCTATATGCCAGATCAGGAAAAACGTGTGCAATTTTTCCACGAAGAAGTTGATCGCTATATAGCCCGAGGCGAGGCCAAGGGCTAGGTACCTGGACTCTAGTTACCGGTGAAGTTGGGTTTGCGTTTCTCGCGAAACGCGGCCACACCTTCCCGGCAGTCCTGAGAAGCGCCAGCGACTTTTTGTAGCCTGCGCTCTAGCTGCAGCTGATCGTCGAAGCTTGAATCCAGCGCTGCCCAGGCAGACTTGCGAATCATAGCCAAAGTCTTGCTCGGCCCCCTGGCCAGCTTCTCTGCAAAGGCCATGGCAGTTTCAACCACCTGATCGTTGTCGACCACTCGCGAAATCAGGCCGTCCTGAAGGGCCTGTTCGGCGGGATAGCGTTCTGCGAGCAGCATCAACTCCATTGCCTTCACCCGGCCTACAGATTTACTCAGCAAAAAGGCGGCGCCACCATCTGGCACCAGTCCAACATTGCAAAACGCCTGTAGAAAAAACGCCGAGCGCCCAGCCACAATAATGTCGCCCATCAGGGCGATGGAACAGCCGATGCCAGCTGCTGCGCCCCTGACTCCGACGACCAGAGGGATGGGCAGTTCGATAAGCTTCTTTAAAAACGGGTTGTAGACCTGCTCTAGATTTAGGCCGAGATCTATCTCAGCACTGTCATCGTCGAATCTGTTGCTTTTCAGATTAGCGCCAGAGCTAAAGGCGCGCTCGCTGCCCAGCAAAACAATGGCTCTGGCCTCGCTGCTGGCGCGATCAATAGCGCTCTCCAGTTCGCGGGCGAAGTCTGGGCTGATGGCATTCATAATCTCTGGCTGATTAAGGCTAATAACAGCCACGTTATTTTCGAGTTTGTAGAGTAGTTTATTGTCGTTAGTCATGATCACAGCGCCTTAGGTTTAAGTTTTATTTTTATGCCCCTATTACACCAAAAGTACTAGTTCCAATGCTATTAGCTTTAGTGCTAAATATCAGTCTAACAGCGGCACCTTAGTCCGCATCTTGTACAACCATTCAATCGAAAAAAGGGTGATAAGTATGGCGTCCGGTATCCTAAGTTATGGCCTGTATATTCCCCGGCGCCGGCTCCAGCGCAGTTCAATCCATGAAACCAATAAATGGTTTGCCCCTGGTCTAGGTGGCATGGCAAAGGGCGAGAAAGCGATCAGTAACTGGGATGAAGATCCTATCACCATGGCAGTTGAAGCCGCTCGCTATTGTCTGGCGGGGTTTGACCGGCGTGCGGTGCAGTCGCTGAGTCTGGCATCTACCACCTTGCCCTTTGCCGACAGATCTAATGCCGGTGTTGCCAAAGAGGCCCTAAATCTGGCGGATACCGTGATGAGTGGTGACCGAACCGGTAGTCTTCGCGCGGCTACCAGCGCACTAATGCAGTCCTTGCAGGGGGGGTCGGTCGATCTCTGTCTGGCCGCAGACCGGCGCAAGGCCAAAGTCGCCTCTGCAGAAGAAATGACCTACGGCGATGCCTCGGCTGCACTGCTTACAGGGCCCGGCGATGCCATCGCCCAGTATCTGGGTGGTTACTCGCAAACCATAGATTTTGTCGATCACTACCGTGAAACCGGGGCAGATTTCGATTACGCCTGGGAGGCACGCTTTGTTCGCGACGAGGGCTATCAAAAAATTCTTGGTGCCAGTATCGAAGCGGCGCTAGCGCAGCAGGGTATTGCCGGCGATGACATCAACCATGCGGTCATTGCTGTCCCGGTGAGAGGGGTGCCGCAAAAACTGGCCGCTGCCGCGGGCATTAAGCCAGAGGCGGTAGCCGATGCGCAGATGGCAACCATAGGAGACACCGGCGTAGCACACCCGTTGTTAATGCTGGCGACCACATTGCAGAAGGCTAAGCCGGGCGAGAAGGTCCTGCTGGCTAGCTTTGGTCAGGGCGCCGATGTGTTGCTGTTTGAAACTACTGAGCATCTGCTGGCGGTCAATCAGCAACAATCGGCATTTGCAGCTCCTGGCCTGGCTGACAGCAATTACGCCAGATACCTGTTTCACCGGGGCCTGTTGGATATAGACAAAGGCATGCGCGCCGAGCTGGATGAAAAACAGCCGGGAACCAGCCTGTCTCGCGACCGTAAAACCGTGCTTGGCTTAATCGGGGGCAGATGTCCGGAAACTGGCGTGGTGCAGTTTCCCAAGACCGAATTAGCCGTGAATACGGTAACCCGTAAGTCGGGCACCTTGGAAGATTATCCATTGGCTGACCGAGTGGCCAAGGTACTGAGCTTTACCGCCGATCGACTGGCCTATAACCCAGATCCGCCAGGGTATTACGGCATGATTGACTTCGAGGGTGGCGGTCGTATGGTCGCGGAGTTCGCGGATATCGAAGAGGGCGAAGTCGATGTGGGCAAACAGATGCGCATGGTGTTTAGGGTAAAAGCATTCGATGAGCTTCGCGGATTTAGAAAATACTTTTGGAAAGCGATACCAATACAGCGAGGAGATTCCTGATGGCAAGTGGCATTAAAGACAAGGTAGCCATACTGGGTATGGGCTGTGCGCGGTTTGGTGAGCGCTGGGATACAGATGCTGATGGCTTGATGGTCGAGGCCTTTGAGGAGGCAATTGCCGACGCCGGTATCGAGGTATCGCAAATCGATGCCGCTTGGCTCGGCGTTGGGTTTGATGCGCAGAATACCGGACCCTCTGGTATTCCAGCGGCAGTGGCTCTGCGCCTGCCCAATATTGGCGTTACCAAGGTCGAAAACTACTGCGCCAGTGGCACAGAGTCTCTGCGTGGTGCCGTCTACGCTGTCGCTTCGGGTGCGGCGGATATCGCCCTGGCAGTGGGTGTGGAGAAATTAAAAGATACTGGCTACGGTGGTCTGCCCACCAGAACTCGGGGTTCCCGCTGGGATATGATTGGCGTCACTGGGTCAGCGCCAGGCAATTTTGCCCAGTTGGCCAGCGCCTACGGCGCCAAGCACGGCATTGATAAAGCAGATCTTAAGCGTGCTATGGCTCATGTTTCGGTAAAGAGTCATGCCAATGGCGCTAAAAACCCCAAGGCCCATCTGCGCAAAGAAATTAATATAGACAGTGCGCTTAAAGCGCCGATGATCGCTGAGCCCCTGGGTCTATTTGACTGCTGCGGTGTCTCTGATGGCGCCGCTTGCGCCATTGTCACTACCCCGGAAATCGCCAAATCACTGGGCAAGACCGATATTGTCGCAATTAAGGCTATGCAGGTGGTCAGTTCAAACGGTTGGGAAATGCAGAGCGACCAGTGGGATGGCAGCTATCTGCACACCACCCGTGTGGCGGCTAAAAAAGCCTATGCAGAAGCCGGTATCACCGACCCCCGCCGTCAAGTATCACTGACGGAAGTGCACGACTGTTTTTCCATTACCGAGCTGATCACCATGGAAGATCTTTTTATCTCAGAAGAGGGGCAGGGATGGAAAGATGTGCTGGACGGCATGTTTGATGCCGACGGCTCTGTGCCCTGCCAGATCGATGGTGGACTGAAATGTTTTGGCCACCCCATAGGGGCGTCTGGTCTGCGCATGGTGTATGAGAACTATCTGCAGTTATTGGGCAGAGCTGGTGAGCGCCAGCGCAGCGATGCCCCGACGTTCTGTCTGTCTCACAATCTGGGTGGCATGCCCTCGCAGAACGTGAGTTCGGTGTCGATTATCGGCCCTCTGGGAAGCTAGGGCCCATGTACGGAATTCTTAAAGGTCTACGGGTCATCGAAGCGTCCTCCTTTGTTGCTTCTCCCAGTGCCGGTCTCTATCTGGCCCAGTTGGGGGCCGAGGTGATTCGAGTCGATGCGATAGGCGGAGGACCGGATTACAATCGCTGGCCAAAAAGTGATGAGGGTGCCAGCTTCTACTGGGAAGGCCTAAATAAAGGTAAAAAGTCTATTGCGGTCAATATAGGGACAGAGGAGGGCAAGAGCCTGATTCAGGATTTAGTCTGCGCGCCCGGTGACAATGGCGGCATACTGTTGACCAACTTTCCCCAAACTGGTTTTTTGTCCTACGAAGCTCTTAGGGCCAAGCGCGAGGATGTGATTGTTGCGCGAGTTATGGGGCAGGCCAATGGTGGCCCGGCCCTCGACTACACAGTGAACTGCGCCCTGGGTTATCCCCTGATCACCGGCCCTGAATCTCTAGCTGAGGATGAACCTGTTAATCATGTACTGCCCGCCTGGGACCTGTTGGCTGGTGCCTATGCCGCCTTTAGCCTGCTAGCGGCGGACAAGCACAGGATCAACACCGGCGAAGGGGGCGAGTATAAGATTCCCCTGGCCGATATTGGGGTTACCGCTATGGCCAATATGGGGCAACTGGCCGAGGTGCTTTATCAGGACGGCAATCGCGCCCGCCACGGCAATGCGGTCTACGGTGCCTTTGGCAAAGACTTTAAGACGGCTGATGGCAAACGCATGATGATTATGGCGATCACGCCGAGACAGTGGAAAGGCCTGTTAAAAGTGCTAGATATTGAGCAGCAGGTCAGTGAAGTCGAATCTGCCAGGGGTGTCACCTTCGTAAAAGATGAGGGTCTGCGCTATGAACACAGTGATGCGCTCTACCCTCTGATCGAGTCCCGGGTTTGCCTGAGACAGGCGGCTGAACTTCAGGCAGCACTGGATGCCGCCGGCGGATGCTGGGGTGAGTACCAGAGCATGCGAGAGGCCGCAGATGATGACGCCCTGGTGCGAAATAACCCTATTTTTAGCGATATTAAGAATCCAAGTAATTATACCTATCCAACCCCCGGCTCAGCGCTGACCATCGCTGACCAACCCCGTGGCAAAGCGGTTGTGGCACCCCATTTGGGTGAGCACTCAGCCTCTGTGCTGCAGTCCGTTTTAGGCCTGGATGAGGACAAGCTGTCTCATCTGGTTGAGCAGGGAGTGGTAGGGGAGAGCAATCAATGACAGTAGATATCAAGACCTACCAGGCCGCTATAGGTGCTCTGGACAACTATGTTGAACAGGTTCATCAGGTGGTAGCTGACGCGACTATCCAGGACGGCAAACTGATCGCTGCACTGGTAGATCAGCACCAGCGAATGGTGCATGGCTATGCCTGGATCACATCCACTGCCACGGCACTGACTGTGATGCTTCGCTGGGCTGAATCTCTAGAGCAAAAAGGCTGCTTGCGGCAGGTGGAACAGCTGAGTTTGAAAATAGCCTTTGGTGAATACCTGGGGCAGATCCTGGGTGGCCTGGCCATGGGACAAAACGAAATTGTCCGACCGGCTGACTTTGGTTTGGAGGCTGCCGCCACCGAATTAGCTAAGGATAGTGCTGTGACGCAGCTACTAAGCAGTGGCAATACAGCGGAAAACCGGCTCGCCCTGGCTCAGTTATGCAGAGATGGCGTATTTGCCAACGAGAGCCTGGACGACGACTTTATCGACGCCGCGCGAGATCAATACCGCCGATATACCGAGGAGCGCATTATTCCCCAGGCCCACCAGTGGCACCTGGACAACGCTCTGATTCCTGATCAGACGGTAGATGAGCTGGCGGCCATGGGCACCTTTGGTATCTGCATTCCGGAAGACTTTGGTGGCCTGGGTCTGGGCAAGCTTGCTATGAGTGTGGTCACCGAGGAGCTGAGTCGAGGCTGGATCGCTGCAGGTTCTCTGGGTACAAGATCAGAAATTGCCGGAGAGTTGATTTTGCTGGGTGGTACCAAAGCGCAGCATGAGCAGTGGTTACCCGGTATTGCCAGTGGTGAGGTGTTGCCCACCGCAGTGTTTACGGAGCCCGATGTAGGCTCAGATATGGGCTCTCTAACGACCCGTGCCCTGAGCACTGACAATGGCTGGCAAATCAAAGGCAACAAAACCTGGATTACCCATGCGTCTAGATCCGATCTGATGACCCTGATGGCGAGAAGCCTGCCAGATAAGAAAGGCTATGCCGGATTATCCATGTTCCTGGTTCCCAAACCCCGGGGCACCGAGGAGGACCCCTTCCCCTCAGAGGGCCTTAGCGGCACAGAGATTGAAGTGCTTGGCTACAGAGGCATGCGCGAGTACGAGTTGGCGTTCGATGACTTTGAGCTAAATCAGGATGCGCTGCTGGGAGGTGAGCAGGGCAATGGCTTTAAGCAGTTGATGAAAACCTTTGAGGGTGCCCGTATCCAAACCGCGGCCCGTGCCGTGGGTGTTGCCAGAAGAGCGTTGGAATTGGGTTTGAGCTATGCCCTGGATCGAAAACAGTTTAACCAGAGTCTGTTCGATTTTCCTCGGGTCTCAGACAAAATAGCCATGATGGCAGTGGATACCTTGCTGGCCAGAGAGATTACATACTTTGCAGCCCGAGAGAAAGACAAGGGACACCGCTGCGATATTGAAGCCGGTATGGCCAAGCTGCTGGCGGCTCGCGCTGCCTGGACTAGCGCTGACGCCAGCCTGCAAATCCATGGGGGCAATGGCTACTCCCTGGAATATGAAATCAGCCGGATTCTATGTGATGCCCGTATCCTCAATATCTTTGAGGGTGCAGGTGAGATTCAGGCACAGGTGGTTGCCCGTGGCAAGCTGATGCCGAGGACCTAGGTTTGACTGACTATCAACAGTGGGTGGGCAATACCGCCGAACAGCGAGATCTGGTCTCCAACTCGGGGGTAGAGCGCTTCTGTGCCACCTTTGGATTGGAGCAGCCGGTTGATGTGGCGCCGCCCGGTTATCACTGGTGCCTCTGTCTGCCGCAGACTGCTACCGATGATCTGGGCCCGGATGGCCATCCGCCTCGCGGGGGCTTTCTACCGCCGATTGAATTGCCGCGCCGTATGTGGGCTGCCAGTCAGGTAGAGTTCTATAATCCGCTGCCCATGGGAGCCGAAGTGATACGGCGCTCAACCATTGCCGCAGTGTCAGAGAAAACGGGCAAAACCGGTGCTCTGGCCTTTGTGGATATTGACCATGACACCTGGGTTGAAGACAGCCTTGCGATTAGAGAGCGGCAGACCATTGTCTATCGCGAGGCCGCTGACACCCCTATGTCCCTGCCCGCTGTCGACGGCGGTGAGCCCCAGGGCTGGCAGCGAGTAGAGCTGCTGCATCCCCAGCCTAGTCTGCTGTTTCGTTATTCCTCTCTGACCTTTAACAGTCATCGTATTCACTACGACTTGCCCTATGCGCAATCCGAGGAGCTTTACCCGGCGTTGGTGGTCCATGGCCCTCTGATGGCCACCCAGGCCTTGCAACTGGCTTCGGAGTACGGGCTGGTAAAACAATTTTCTTTTAAAGCCCTGTCGGCCGCATTCTGCGGTCAGCCGCTTTATTTAGCTGCCAATATGGAAGGGTCCCAGGGACTGGTATCGACCATCGGTGGTGATGGTCGTACCTGCCTGAAAGCGGACGTGAGTTTTAGCCAGAAGGGCTGAATCACTCCTGGTTGGGAATAATAACGCCGGCAATGATGGATTTGCCGTTGTCGATTCTTATCTGGGCACCGTTGATAAAACGAGATTCATCAGAGGCTAGGAAGACAACAGTGTTGGCAA
>JBMZST010000020.1:0-13247 GCA_049623265.1 Porticoccaceae bacterium | reverse complement strand
TACCGGCTTTCTGGTGCTTAACAGGCACTTGGTCGTGCTCTACTGATTGTTGAGCAACGCGAGAAATTCAGTGCGAGTGGCCTGGTCTGTGCGGAAGCTACCCAGCATGGCAGAGGTTTTCATTGAAGAATTTTGCTTCTCTACACCGCGCATCATCATGCACATATGCTTGGCCTCCACAATCACGCCTACGCCCCTGGCGCTGGTCACTTCTTGAATAGTGGATGCCACCTGTTGAGCCAGGGCCTCTTGGATTTGCAGGCGGCGGGCAAACATATCCACCACACGTGCTACCTTTGACAGGCCCAGCACCTTGCCGTTGGGAATATAGGCAACATGGCATTTGCCGATAAAGGGCAGCAGATGATGCTCGCAGAGGGAAAACAGTTCAATATCCTTAACAATCACCATCTCCTCAGAGTCTGAGGGAAACAGAGCGTCATTGATGACCTGCTTGATATCCATCTCGTAGCCACTGGTGAGGTAGGCAAACGCCTTGGCTGCACGATCCGGTGTGTCCAGTAAGCCAGCGCGGGTAATATCTTCGCCGGTACTTTCAATAATCTTTTGATATTGATCTCTCATGTTAGTCCCTGTTTGAACCTGTTATTTTTATACCAAATCATTCTCCAATAAACTAAAGACCATTGCTAGTTTCGCAGGTAAAATAATGGCCCCAAGGAGGCGAAATGACTGAATTTACGCAAAATCCCGACGGTTCAACCGCAGTTACTGTCGCCACAATGCTGGCGGCGGGAGAGCAGCTATTTGAAGCTGAGGAGATTTACTTCGGTCATGGCACCACCAGCGCCTGGGATGAGGCAGTTTACTTGCTATCCTATGTGCTGGATTTGCCCCCCAATGCCGACCGCTCGCTATTGTCTGAGCTGTTGACCGAGCAACAGCAGGCTGATATTCAGGCGCTCTATCAGCGACGGGTCACCGAGCGTATACCGGCGCCATATCTCACGGGCACGGCCTGGTTTTGCGGCTTGCCGTTTATGGTGGATAAACGGGTGATCATTCCTCGCTCGCCCCTAGCCGAGCTTATAGTCAATGGCTTTCAGCCCTGGTGCGAAACTGAGCCATCACAGATATTGGACCTGTGCAGCGGCAGTGGCTGTATTGGCATTGCCTGCGCCTATGCCTTTGAGCAGGCCCATGTGGTGCTAAGTGATATATCCACAGAGGCTCTGGCGGTAGCCAGTGAAAATTTGATACGCCATGAGGTAGGTAACAGGGTGCGCGCGCTACAGTCTGATTTATTTGACGGGCTGGTAGGGCAGCGATTTGATTTGATCGTCAGCAACCCACCCTATGTGGATGCCAACGACCTGGCAGAGATGCCCGACGAATACCAACATGAGCCGGAGTTGGCGTTGGCCTCTGGTGCTGATGGCTTGGACTTTACCCGTCGGCTGCTGCGCGAGGCCGAGCACTATTTAACGGAAGAGGGTGTTCTAGTGGTCGAGGTAGGCAATTCCTGGGTAGCGCTTGAGCAGGCTTTTCCCCAGGTGCCCTTTATCTGGTTGGAGTTTAGCGAGGGGGATGCCGGCGTCTTTGTCCTTACTCGCAATGACCTGATTGAACACCGGGAATCTTTCGCCTAATTTACGTATAATTGCCGCCACAAATTTAGCGCTCAATTGATTTAGAGAAAACTATGTCGGGAAACTCCATCGGAAAATTATTTACTGTCACCAGCTTTGGCGAGAGCCATGGTCTGGCGATTGGCTGTATTGTCGACGGCTGTCCTCCCGGATTGGAAATTAGCGCCTCGGATTTACAGCCGGATCTTGACCGTCGCAAGCCCGGCCAGTCTCGCTATACCACGCAGCGCAAAGAAGACGATGAAGTTAAAATTCTCTCCGGCGTGTTTGAGGGTCGAACCACCGGCGCCGCGATTGGTATGATGATTGAGAACAAGGATCAGAAGTCCAAAGATTACAGCAAAATCAAAGACTTATTTAGACCTTCTCATGCAGATTATACCTACCATCAGAAGTACGGTGAGCGCGATTACCGCGGCGGCGGGCGCAGCTCAGCTCGGGAAACGGCCATGCGTGTGGCTGCGGGTGGCATTGCTAAAAAGTACCTGAAAGAGCGTCTGGGCATAGAGATATTTGGCTATGTATCCCAGCTGGGCCCCATAGTGGCGGAGAGTTTTGACCAGGCTGAAATTGAAAATAACCCGTTCTTTTTTCCCGATGCAGCCAAGGTTCCAGAGTTGGAAACCTATATGCAGGCGCTCAATAAAGAGGGCGACTCTATTGGTGCCAAGGTAACCGTCGTGGCCAAAAATATGCCCGTTGGGTTGGGCGAACCAATTTTCGACCGCCTGGATGCCGAGTTGGCCCATGGGCTTATGGGTATTAATGCGGTAAAAGGTGTGGAGTTGGGTGCCGGTTTTGATGTGGTGGCCCAGAAGGGCACAGAGCATCGCGACGAGCTATCCCCCGATGGCTTCCTGTCGAATAATTCCGGTGGCGTGCTGGGCGGTATTTCCTCAGGCCAGGATATTGTGGCCCACCTGGCGCTAAAGCCGACCTCTAGTATTCGCATCCCCGGTCAGTCAATTAATACGGCTGGCGAACCTGCTGAGGTGATTACCACAGGCCGCCATGACCCCTGTGTGGGCATTCGCGCCGTGCCTATTGCCGAGGCCATGGTAGCCATTACGCTGATGGACCATTATCTGCGCCATCGCGGCCAAAATGCGGATGTGGATTCCGGGCTGGCGCCGATTTAAGCCTCTATTCATCCCGCGCAGCGAGCTTACAGCGGATATATTCATTGTGGCGAATATGCAGCAAGTCAGCGACGCGGCGAATAATATTTTCTTCGTGCTTATCTAGGTGCCCATCGGCATAGGCGACGCGCCACATGGCGGTGAGCAGGTCCATCTTCTTATCCAGCTCAAAATGCTCGTTAATCTCGCGGGTAAACTGGTACAGGGAGGTGGCGTCGGCGACCTCTTCTCGCGACAGTCGCAGCAGCTCTTCAACCTGTGTGGCCTCAAGACTTAAAATATCGCACAGGGTCTGGCTGATTGAGGCCAGTTCCTGCTCATCCAGATTGCCATCGATCACCATAACCTCTACCAGCAGAGCGGCAGCAGCCAGCTGGTCGCTGGCGACTGTCTCTTCGGGTTCGAGCACATTTTTGGCAAAAAAACTTTTAATGCGATCGATCATTACTGAATATCTCGCAACCAGGTTTCCAGCTTAATCTGGTCGGCAACAAAGGCGCGGATACCGCCCGACAGTTTTTCGGTTGCCATGGGGTCGTCATTGAGCTCGTAGCGGAATGCGGCCTCACCACCCAGCTGGTAGTGAATCTTTTCACCGGTATTTGTTGGGTCCAGCTTGCGTTCCAGAACGCCGTAATCCTCATCTAGGGCCTGTAGCAGCTGGGGGCTAATGGTCAGTCGATCACAGCCGGCCAGCTCGGTGATTTCATCGGTGTTGCGGAAGCTGGCACCCATCACCACGGTATTGTAGCCCTGTTGCTTATAGTAGTTGTAGATACGTGTCACTGACTGCACCCCGGGGTCATCGGCCGGTGCATAGTCGCTGAGATCAGTGTTGGCTTTGTACCAATCCAGAATACGACCCACAAATGGCGAGATTAGGTAGGCGCCAGCATCGGCGGCGGCCACGGCCTGAGTGAAGTTAAATAGCAATGTCAGATTGCAGTTAATGCCTTCTTTTTCCAGCTGTTCTGCCGCTTGAATGCCTTCCCAGGTCGAGGCCATTTTGATCAGCACCCGCTCTTTGCCAATACCGGCCTGCTCGTAGAGGGCGATAAGCTGCCGGGCCTTGGCTATGGAGCCGTCTTTATCGAAGGACAGCCGTGCATCCACTTCTGTAGACACCCGGCCGGGAATTGTCTCGAGAATCTTTTCACCAAAGCCTACCGCTAGCCTGTCCATACAGGCTGAGAGCTGTTCGTCAGAAGACAGTTTGTCACTGGTAATTGACTGAATCACCCCATCCACCAAGCCGCGGTATGCCGGCATTTGTGCCGCTTTTAGCAGCAGGGAGGGGTTGGTGGTGGCATCCTCGGGGGAATACTGGGCAATGGCGTCAAAATCGCCAGTATCTGCAACCACAGTGGTTATCTCTTTTAGTTGAGCTAGTTTGCTTTTGTCAGTCATGAAAATCTTAGTCCCGTTATAGTAATTAAAGCGCTGTTGTCTTGGCTAATGCGGTTGTCAGCACATCAATGCCGGCATCTGGTTTATAGGCATTTTCGCTGATATGCCGCCGGTATTGCCTGGCCCCGGGCATACCGTGGAACAGTCCCAGTATATGCCTGGTCATGGCCTGTAATTTAGTGCCTTTTGACAGCTCATTATCCACATATTGTAGAAACTCTTCAGCGATTTTTTGCCTGGATTTCACTGGTGCTTCAGAGCCATAGATCGCTTGATCTACTGTGGCCAGCAGGTAGGGGTTGGTATAGGCTTCCCGTCCCACCATTACGCCATCCAGCTGCTGCAAATGCTGCTGGGACTGGGTTAAATCTGTTACCCCGCCATTAATAATAATCTCCAGCTGGGGGTAGTCTTTTTTTAGCTGATAGACGCGGTCGTAGTTTAGCTCGGGAATCTCGCGATTCTGCTTTGGGCTCAGGCCCTTCAGCCAGGCCTTGCGCGCGTGCACCAGAAAAGTATGGCAGCCTGGGGCGGCAACGGTTTCTACAAACTCACAGAGAAACTCATAGCTATCGAGGTCATCTACGCCAATACGATGTTTGACGGTAATGGGCAGATCAACAGCATCCTGCATGGCCGCCACACAGTCGGCGGTAATCTGTGCATTCTTCATCATGACAGCGCCAAACATACCGTTCTGCACCCGATCACTGGGGCAGCCACAGTTTAGGTTTATCTCAGCGTAATCATACTGGCTGGCCAGCACACAGGCCTTGGCCAGGTCTGCAGGGTCGCTGCCGCCCAATTGCAGGGCTACCGGGTGCTCGGCCGGGTTCATTGCCAGGTGGTAGTCTGTATCCCCATACAGAATGGCGCCTGTGGTAATCATTTCCGTGTACAGCACAGCCTGCTTGCTGATCAGGCGCATAAAATAGCGACAGTGGCGGTCGGTCCAGTCGAGCATAGGGGCCACGCAGAATTTTCTGTCTGGTACAGAGAGACGATTGGCTTTGGTTTTGGCTGGGGCTGGCTCGAGCATAGGGCAGGGTCGACAGTTTTGTGGCCGCTAGTTTACACCCATAGTTTGGCCATAGTTAGTCTTTGTGCGCCAAAACTAGGGGGTCACGGGTTAAATTGCCAAGGTTGGGGGGTTGGGTTACCTTAGATAATCACAGCCGCCGATAGGCCATAATAATAAAAAGTAGATTCACGCTGATGAAATTACCCTTAGCCATTATTTGCCTGCCCCGGAGCGTTCAATGAAGCTTATCACTGGCCAGCGGATTCTCTGCACCCTGGGTAATCTAGGACCTGAGTTGAGTGCATTGCCTCTAAGAGTATTGCGCCGCGTTTATGATAACTATGATGTACTTTTTGGCGGTGGCTCCAGGGCGGATGTCAGCACTGAGGAGTTGCAGATTCCCCTGGGTCAGTCGCAGCTAGGGATCAGAGTTTATCGGCCAACCCAGAGCAAACCCGCCTTAACGCTGGTGTATTTTCACGGTGGCGGCTATGTGATTGGTGGGCTAAAAAGCCATCACAGTTTTTGCAGCCTGCTGGCCGGGCAGGCGGGTATTAACCTGATTGCGGTGGACTACAGGTGCGCACCAGAGAGCCCCTTTCCCGGGCCCATAGAGGACGGTTTGGCGGCCTATAACCATGTGGTGGATCATGCACAGGAGCTGGGTATCGCTGAAACTAAAATTGGTGTGGGCGGCGACAGCGCCGGAGGTAATCTTGCCGCTGTGCTGGCCCTGCAGTCATTTACCGGGGTAATTTCCGGTCAGTTATCTGCGCCTCCGGCATTTCAGTTTTTGCTCTATCCCTGGGTGGATATGAGCGGCCAAGCCGACTCAATCAAGCGCTATGGCAAAGGGCTGCTGCTGACCGAGAAAACCATGAAGTTCTTTCGCCACAACTATTTACTCGGCGCCGATATTGCGGCAGCTGAGGCTGTCAGCCCCCTGGAGTGGGAGAAGCTGGATAAGATCCCGGACACGCTGATTATGACAGCGGAGTACGATGTGTTGCGGGATGAGGGGCTCGCCTTTGTAGACAAGCTTGTACAGGCAGGGGTCAATGTCAGCCACCAGCATCTACCGGACTGCACCCATGGATTTATCAGCATGGGCAGATTTAGCCCGGCCACCCGCAACAGATTGCGGCAAGTTAGCACCATGCTGGCGGACTATGGAGCGCAGACCTGAGCTGAGTTGCAACCAGACGCAAATAAGTCTATGAATAAAATGGTTGCTTTTGAAAGGATTCAGATGCGAATTTCTGTGCAGTTTCTTTCTATTACGGTTAAATTTTCACTAGAAAGGAACTCCAGATGGATTCGTTTAAGTCCTATGACGAAATAATGTGTATTGATAAACAGCACCTGTTCTTGCAAAAAATGGGCGGTAAGGAAATTGATCTTCCCTCTCACCATTCAACACTGGAAGCGATTCAAATGCACGCTGGTGTACCACAGGTTATCCGCAGCCAATTTAATATTGCCAGAAATATGGCGCTTTACTCGTATTTTTTCTACTCCCTGGGCTCAGAGGTGCAGCTCAAGGCCTGTAATGTGATTGAGCATGCATTGCGTATTAAAGCGAAAAGGCCAGAGTTAATGTTGCGTCAGTTACTAACCCTGGCCAATGAAAAGAACTGGCTGGCAGATTCTAATTTCAAACATATTGGGACACAGCGCCAGAAAAAAGGCTACTGCAAATCCCTGGAGCGTGTGCTGCCTCATCTGCGCAATGAATCGGCTCATGGTGTGCCACCACTGGTATGGGACTGTGTGGGTCATATCGAGCGCTGCGCAGATCTGGTCAATCAACTGTTTCCCCGATTAAGTAAAGCGGGCTAACAGGCTATTGTTATAGTTATGCCCGGGCCCATGGCGCACAGAAGACCTGCAGTCCAAAATAGCCCCTATCAGTATTTGAAATGGTAAAAGCGATTTTTTATCTTACTGCCGCTGACGTTTTAGTTTAATCTGCCTGCTTAAAGCGAGTACAACAAGAACAAAAACCTATGATTAATTTTCACGTTAACCGCCGTCAATGGCTCAGAGGGGTTGGAGCAAGCTTGGGTGTTCTGGCGCTGCGCGGATTTAAAGTCCAGGCCGATGAACCCTTCCACTTTACCCATGGTGTCGCCAGTGGCGATCCATTGGCGGACCGGGTTATTCTGTGGACAAGGTTGATTCCAGGCAGTGGCCAGCACAGCCGAGTCGACTGTCAATGGCAGGTGGCGCTGGATGCCAATTTTAATCAGCTGGTTAGCTCCGGCGAGACCTCTACTGGTGTGGAGAGAGACTACACCATCAAGGTCGATGCCGAGGGGCTGGAGCCTGGCCAACAGTACTACTACCGTTTTCTTAGCGACGGCATCAGCAGCCCGGTGGGCAAGACCCGTACTTTGCCCCAGGGTGATATCAGTGAATTTCGTATCGGGGTCTGCTCTTGCTCCAACTACCCCCAGGGGTACTTCAATACCTATCGCCATATGGCCAATGCCGAGCTGGATTTGGTGCTGCACCTTGGGGACTATATCTATGAATATGCCGAGGGCGTCTATGCCAACCCGGCAGTCACAGACGAATTGGGCAGACAGGTAGAGCCCAGTAATGAAATTCTTAGCATCGAAGACTATCGTATGCGCTATGGATTGTATCGCACTGATGCAGACCTTCAGGCCGTTCATGCTAGCCATCCATTTATTACTGTGTGGGATGATCATGAGCTCGCCAATGACTGCTGGAATGGCGGTGCCGAAAACCATAATGAGGGCGAGGGCGATTTTGCTGTCAGGGCACGTAATGCCAGACAGGCTTATCATGAGTGGATGCCCATCCGCACCACAGAGGCCGGCGACCAGGCGCCTATCTATCGCAGCTTTAAAATTGGCAATCTGGCCGACCTTATGATGCTGGATACCAGACTGCATGGGCGCGACCAACAACTAAACTACGCTACTGATCTGCCTATGCAGTCTGTTGTTTTTCGCAGAGATGCGGTTGGAGCTGTTTTGATCAGTGAAGAGCAGGCAGCTGACATTCCTGGAGATCAGTTACAGCGGATTAATCTGCCCTTTGATTTCTCCACTGGTAAGCCTGTGGCCATTACCGATTACGAGACGATTAAAAACCTTAGCGCCGAAACATTGCCAGAGGGTTGGTACTATTTGCCTGATGCCCAGCGTTTTAAAGCTGGGGCTCTAATTGATCCCGACCGCCAGATGTTAGGTGCAGATCAAGAACAGTGGCTGGATGCCCAGTTACAGACCAGCAACCAGAGAGCGGCTACCTGGCAAGTACTGGGTCAGCAGGTATTGATGGGCAAGCTGAGAATGCCGAACTTGACGGATGAACAGCTTAATCTGGAGCAAACCAAACCAGCGTTCCGCCCCATACTGCAGATGATGCAAAGCTTAGCGAAATATGATCTGCCCTTTAATCTGGATGCCTGGGACGGCTACTGGGCCTGCCGCAATAGGGTCTTTGCCAGCCTACTTGAGCATGGCGTTAACCCCCTGGTACTGGCCGGCGACACCCATAACGCCTGGACCTTTAACCTGGCCGATGATAACGGCCAGTCGGTGGGCGTAGAAATAGGCACCCCTGGGGTCAATAGCCCGGGATTGGAAACCTATCTGGCAACCGAGCCCCGGGTGCTGGCCCAGGCGATGAAAAATGCCAGCTCAGAACTCCATGCCGTAGATACAGCACAGCGCGGCTGGTCCGAACTGGTGCTCACCCCAGAGGCGGCGACTAACCAATGGCACTTTGTCAGCACAGTGCTGGAGAGAGAATTTACCGTGACCAGTGCAGACAAACAGGTATGTTTGGCTGGCAGTAAAACATTCTCCTGATTGTCTCTGGTGCGGTGTCTGCCAAGACCGGATACAATCTAGGTATGGCTTTTGATCACCCCTCTTTTCTTAAATCCCTGACGGCCCGGCCCGGTATCTATCAGATGTTTGATGGCGAGGGCGCTATTCTCTATGTGGGCAAGGCCAAAAACCTCAAAAAACGGGTGTCCAGCTACTTTCGCAAAACCGGTCTTACACCCAAGACCGCGGCGCTAGTGCGGCGGATTGCCAAGATTGATGTCACTGTTACAGAGACAGAGACAGAGGCCCTGATCCTCGAGCACAACCTGATCAAGCAGTACCGCCCGCCCTACAATATTTTAATGCGCGACGATAAAAGCTACCCCTATATCTTTTTATCCGACCGCGATACCTGGCCCCGCCTGGCCTTTCACCGCGGACCCAAAAAAGCCAAGGGCACCTATTTTGGCCCATTCCCCTCAGTGCACGCGGTGCGCGACAGCATGAGCTTTTTGCAAAAGACCTTTAAGGTGCGCCAGTGCGAGGATGTGTTTTTTAAAAATCGCTCCAGACCCTGCCTGCAATACCAGATTAAGCGCTGCACAGCGCCCTGCGTAAATTTTGTCAGCCCAGAGGACTACAGCGCAGATGTAGAACTCACCAGGCTCTATCTGGATGGCAAGGCAGATAAGCTTCTTAAGCAGTTGGAGTCAGATATGGAGGCCGCCTCGGCGGAGCTGCAGTTTGAAAAAGCCGCTGAGCACCGGGATCAAATCTCTGCGCTGCGGACAGTTCAGGCCCAGCAGATGATTGAAAAGGGCAAGGGCACCATTGATGTGGTGGCCGGTGCCGTGACCAATGGTCAGGCCTGTGTGCATATGCTGTATATTCGCCAGGGTCGTATTCTTGGCAGTCGCAGCTATTATCCCAAAGCGCCGCTGGCTGAAGAGGTGGCAGAGTTACTGGGTGAATTCTTGCCCCATCTGTATTTGGATGGTGGTGGGCGCCCGGATTTACCCAAAGAAATTCTGGTCAATGCGCCGATCGAGGGCGCAGAGGCACTCAGCGAAGCACTGCAGACCAGGGTGGGGCGCAATATAGAGATTCGCGATTCAGTGCGCGGCTTCCGCGCCAAATGGATCGAGCTGGCCCAGCGCACCGCCGAGCAAAATCTCAGCGCCAAGCTGGCCTCCAAAAAGACTGTAGAACAGCGCTTTGAGTCGCTGCGGGACACCTTAGGTCTGGAGCAGGCACCCCAGCGACTGGAGTGTTTTGATATCAGCCACAGCAGCGGTGAGGCCGTGGTGGCCTCCTGTGTGGTGTTTGATGGCAATGGTGCGCTCAAGAGTGACTACCGACGCTTTAATATCGACGGCATCACCGATGGCGATGACTATGCGGCCATGGAGCAGGCGATTCGCCGCCGCTACACCAGGCTGATGAAAGGCGAGGGCAAGTTGCCCGATATACTGCTGATTGACGGCGGCAAGGGGCAGATAGGCATTGCCAAAAATGTGCTGGCGGACCTGGGTGTAGTGGGGGTGATGATACTGGGTGTAGCCAAGGGCACCACTCGAAAGCCAGGGTTGGAGACATTGATCCTGGCGGATCAGGACAACAAAGTGATCGCCCGGCCCCAGCAGGCGGCCCTGCACCTGATTCAACAGATACGCGACGAAGCGCATCGCTTTGCTATTACCGGCCATAAAGCAAGGCGGGATAAAAAGCGCCGCACCTCACCCCTGGAGGGAATACCCGGTGTTGGCCCCAGCAGACGGCGAGATTTGCTCAAACATTTTGGCGGTATTGGCGAGGTCAAAAAGGCCAGTGTTGCGGATTTAATGAAGGTTGATAATATTAACAAAAAGGTCGCTGAAGCTATTTACAGCGCCCTGTACAATGAGTAACTTGAACAGTCGCTGCTGCCAATAATTATGGAAAATTAGAACACTCTATGTGGAACCTACCCAATATACTGACGCTGATGCGTATCGCCTTGATCCCGGTGTTTATTGTTGTCTACTACCTGCCCTGGGAGTGGCATCACTTTGCCTCCGCCGCCATCTTTGGTCTGGCAGCACTGACCGACTGGGTCGATGGCTTTTTGGCGCGCAGGTTTAATCAGGTGACGCCGTTTGGGGCCTTTCTCGACCCAGTAGCCGACAAGCTGATTGTGGTAGCGGCGCTGGTGTTGTTGCTGGAGGTACATTCAACGCCCTGGTTTGCGCTGCCTGTCATCGTGATTATAGGTCGCGAGATAGTGATATCTGCGCTGAGAGAATGGATGTCAGAGCTGGGCTCCAGAGGCAGCGTGGCGGTGTCGGTGATGGGGAAAATCAAAACCTGGGTACAGATGGTCGCCGTGGCCCTGTTGCTATTGGCAAAGCCAGAACAGGAACTGCTGACCCTGGTGGGTTTTATTGCTATTTATGCGGCGGCAATCATGACGCTTTGGTCTATGGTGCAATACCTTATGCTGGCCTGGCCTCAATTAAGTGCTGATACCGAGAAGTAGTTGATTTATTGCTGGTAATCCCTAGAATAGCGCTCCTCAGAGAGGACTGATCCAGGCCTGTCTGAACCTTGAAATGACCTGTCTTTATTAAGGCGCCGTAGCAAAGTGGTAATGCAGTGGACTGCAACTCCGCCATCGTCGGTTCGATTCCGACCGGCGCCTCCATTTCAATAGAGGCTTAGTTCAATAGCGACTCAGTCTGCGTTTTGCCAACACCAGTTGGTAATCCCAATATTAGCCGTCGAAATCTGACTAGGTAAATAACCGGTTAGCCAGTTCGCTAACGCCGGGTAGTTCAGAGGTGATGCTCTCAATTGGCACTGCCAGTCCCGTCGAGGCAACGATCAAAAGCACGGCCAGTACCAGCGTCACTAGCATTAAAATGCTGGTGATATAGGTAAAATTAACGATCTTCTCTTTCATAGTAATACTGCAACCAATCTTCTGTAGTGCTCTGCGGCATGGCATTTTTCGAGAGCGAACCCTAATACTAGCGATTGGATCACTGCTAACTCAGCAAATCGCGACAATATATTGACATTTGGCGACAAAAGCCTAGTATTCTTGCCATTTATACATTCTATAGGCGACACAAATGGCAATGGTGCGGGCCGCAGCACTAGCGGGCTTTGAGGATCAGGTTCGTCTCTTGGGGGGCGAACCCGACGAAATTTTACGGGCAAACGGGTTTACATCGGAGCTTTTTTCTGCTGAGAAGCGGGATCAACTGCTGCCCTATGATCAGGTTGAGCTATTGCTTCAGGCGGCAGCCAAAGCAACCGACTGTGAGCACTTCGCAGTGCAGCTAGGAGTCCAGCAAAATATTACATTGTTAGGTGCGGTGGGTCATTTGATGCTGCAATCCGCCGACGTGCATACGGCTTTACTGGAGTTAGTTGAACACCTGCTGTTGCATGTTAATGGGCCGATTAAGGGTGCATTAAATAGCTTTGGTGACCAGGCCTATCTCAGCTATCACAACGCCTCCCAGGCCCAGCTGCGCAAGTATTCCGATGAGCTGGCCATGGCGCACTGCACGGTGATTCTACAGGCACTCTGTGGCTTAGACTGGAAGCCCACCAGAGTCTGCTTTTGCCACAGGCCCCCAGAGAACATCAAGCTCTATCAACAGTTATTCAAGGCACCAGTGCTCTTTGGTCAGGAGCGCACTGAAATTGTCTTTGCCAAACGCTGGCTCAAGGCGCCCATTATTCAGGCTGATCCGGCGCTTAATATGATTTTACGAACCCATATCAATCAGCTGGAAGAGGAGATTCCCCGGGACATCTGTGACGATGTAGTGCGCCTGATCCGAGAGCTAATGCCTCAGGGACCCTGTGGTATTGAGACCGTTGCCGATCGGCTGGCAGTGCACCCACGTACTCTACAGCGCATGCTGAGGGAGCAGGGCAACTCATTTTCTGACCTGCTGGAGTCTGTGCGCCAAACTGTGGCCACCGAGCGCCTGAGCAACTCGGATATTTCAATTATCCAGCTCTCAGACTACCTGGGGTATGCAGACAATACCGCCTTCACCCGCGCCTTTAAGCGCTGGTTTGGCAGCACGCCAAGAGAGTGGAGAAAAAGTACCGCCAGCGACGGCTGAGGCGTTCCCATAAGGGATATTGATCATGTATACTGCCGCACCACAGCAGCCTGCTGCTGACGCAAGCCCACCCCAGTAAGTTGACTATGCCCGGGTGGCGAAATTGGTAGACGCAACGGACTTAAAATCCGTCGGTAGCAATA
>JBMZST010000019.1:0-13283 GCA_049623265.1 Porticoccaceae bacterium | reverse complement strand
CGGCTGAATTCTCTAGCCGCACGGCTACAGCAACAGCCAACAAAAAAGGCCGGGGATCACCCGGCCTTTTTATACCAATTGAAGACTAAAATGGCCAGTGCGCGAGACCATGAATCGCATTGCGAATATCCATGGTGATATTCACGGATCCCACCACTTGGTTGCTATACAGATCATATAGGGTAATGGTGGATGGTGATGAGCCACCAGCCACAAAGCGATCATCGATGACACAGAGTCCGCGACCAAACCCCTGACGGGCAATTTTTGAATCATCGATGCCGGCGAAAAGAATATTGGCCGGGTCATAGGTGCGAATTTTAAATACCTGCTGAGCATCATCTCTGGGCACTACTCGCAGGCAATCACTGGCCGTGTCGTTAAAGATAATGCCACCCCTGAAAGGCCGTGCATTATGGGTGCCCCTGGGCAGATTACAGACCTCCGTTACTTTGTTTTTGGCACTGATATGCAACAGCGCCTCGGTTTTTAGGCCGCTGACAAAAATGCCATTGCTATCCACATGCACCATATTAATATGCTGCTGATTGCTGGGACGCGGCCCATTGTCAGTGCGTGGATCAAAGGTAAAACCAGTCCATTGATTCTGTTGCTTTTGCAGCTGAAAACCCCAGACAAATTCCCTCTGATTTAAATCAAAAGCCAGCAGACTGTCATAGCCCGTCGAGGTCAAAAACAGCAGATGATCACGACGACAGATTTCGTGACAGTGGTTGAGGTAGGGGTTGCGCCAGGATTCCTGTATTTGAAAATCCTGGTTATACACAAAGAGTTCGTCAGAGGCGGCGATTAAAATATTGCCATCATGGAAGCTGATACCCCGCAAACCTCGGTCCGCACCCCGGCCCTCGAAATTAATGGCGCTGGTATTCCAATCTACCCTCTGCTCAACAATCTGACGCTCAAAATCAAGCGTAAAAACGCCACCATGGCTCTCGCCCTGCTGGCTGCCCCGCACCACCGATGTGGCGATAAGTTTTGGTAGTTTGATAGTCATTGGCGCTTGCTAATTAGCCTGTGATCCAGCTGTTATTGTCCTCTGAGTATAACCCAGGCAATGGTTACAGAGGCAACAAAAATATCTAGGTTAATCGGCATAAAAACCCTTTGGTACGGCGTCGAAAACCCCTACAATTGCGCGCCAAAAAATACAGGAAGAAGCTAAGTCTATGTCAGCTAAAAGCTACGATGCCATCATTATCGGGGGTGGTCACAATGGTCTGGTCTGTGCCTACTATCTGGCCAGTGCTGGCCTCAATGTAAGAGTCTGCGAACGCAGATCTATTGTGGGTGGCGCAGCGGTCACCGAGGAATTTCATCCCGGCTTTAGGAACTCTGTGGCCAGTTATACCGTGAGCCTGCTCAATCCGGATGTGATTGCCGATATGAAGCTAAAACAGCATGGGCTGCAGATAGTGAAACGACCCATCTCAAACTTTCTGCCTATAGACAACAACAACTATTTAAAACTGGGTGGAGGACTGGAGCGCACCCAGGAAGAATTTCGTAAATTTTCCGTCCGCGATGCTGAACGCCTGCCTGAATACTATGAGCGTATTGACGCCGTGGCCGATGTACTTCGTGATATCAGCACCAAAACCCCGCCCAATCCCAAACGCGGCATACGTGCAGCCCTGCAGACCGCAATGCAACTCTGGCCAGTCGCCAGGGGTAGCAACCAGTTGCACCGCGATGTCTATGACCTGTTTACCAAAAGTGCCCGCAGCTTTCTCGATGGCTGGTTTGAGAATGAGCATATTAAAGCCGCCTTTGGTTTTGATGCCATTGTGGGCAACTATGCCAGCCCGGACACCCCCGGCTCCGCCTATGTACTGCTGCACCATGTATTCGGTGAAGTCGATGGCGAGAAAGGTGCCTGGGGGCATGCCATTGGTGGCATGGGTGCAATTACCCAGGCGATGAAGCAGGCCTGCGAGTCTGTGGGTGTTGAGATAAGCACCGACACACCGGTAGATAAGGTATCTGTAGATAATGACGCTGCCACAGGGGTGACGCTGGCCAATGGTGAGGTGATTGCCGCTAAACGCGTTATTGCCAATGTTAACCCCAAGATGCTCTACGGCCAGATGTTTAATGAAGGGGACCTTGACCCAGAATTTACTCGCCGTATGGATGGCTATAAAAATGGCTCAGGCACCTTCCGCATGAATGTGGCACTGTCGGAGTTGCCAGACTTTACCGCCCTGCCCGGCAAAGAGAGTGCCGAACATCATCAGTGCGGCATTGTGATCGCGCCCACACTGGATTATATGGATCGCGCCTATGTAGATGCCAAAGCCAATGGCTGGTCCAAGCAGCCCATAGTGGAAATGCTGATTCCATCAACTCTGGATGATTCCCTGGCACCAGAGGGCCAACATGTAGCCTCGCTATTCTGCCAGCAGTTTTCACCCCAATTGCCCGATGGCCAGTCCTGGCACGATGCCCGAGAGGCTGCAGCTGAAACTATTATAGATACGGTCACAGCTCATGCACCCAATTTCAGAGACGCCATACTGGGCAAAATGATTCTGTCGCCACTGGATTTAGAAGAAAAACTGGGGCTGATTGGTGGCGATATTATGCATGGTGTTATGACCCTGGATCAGATGTGGGCCGCACGCCCCTTAATGAACCATGGTGATTACCGCGGCCCCCTTAAAGGCCTATATATGTGCGGCTCCGGCAGCCACCCTGGGGGCGGCGTCACAGGTCTCCCTGGACGCAATGCGGCTCGCGAGATTCTCGCCGACGGCAAATAAACAGTGCTCTGGCGGCGAGGCCTTGAATAGAATCGTTGTTTGATCTAACGCAAGGCATCGCCCCGACAACCTGCCACACTTCCTCCTGCAACAAGGGTTTCTCAAATCAAACAGGAGGCATAAAATGAATCTCATTCCCCGTAATTCACTATTCGATTTTGATAATATTTTTAATGGTTTCTGGTCTCCCTCCCGGGAGATCGGTGAAAGCACAGATGTCGCATTTTCTCCCCGCGTCGATATTGAGGAGAAAAAAGACAGCTATAAAATTACCGCCGAACTGCCCGGCATTGACAAGAAAGATGTCCATGTCAGTCTCAAAAATGGCGTGCTCAGCATAGAGGCTGAAAGCCATCAGGAAGACACTGAGGAAGAGGATGGCCGTATCATTCGCCAAGAGCGTCGCTACGGCAAATTTATACGCAGCTTTAATCTGGGCAGCGATGCCAGTGAAAAGGATATTAAAGCAAAGTTTAAAAATGGCATTCTCACAGTAAAAGCACCCTGCGCTAAGCAGCTTTCCCCAGAGAGTCATCGCATCAGTATCGATTAAAACTGGTCTTGTATTAAAGACTCTGCCTCTTTTCAAATAGGAGGCAGAGTTTATTGTTATTGCATACGCTAAAACACTCTCTCAGCCCCAATGCCAAGTCTATTCCCTTGATATGCATCTTTATCCATACCGGCCTGATCTACATTTTCATAGCGGTAGCGCAAATTCACATCTATGCTGCCCTGGCTGATGGCTTGCTGCAGACTAGTTATCTGCTCAGACGCCGCCAGGGTTAAAGGTGAGAGAGCTACAAGTAAGACAGACCAGCAAACACTCAAAGATAAGCGTCTAAAAATACCCTGCATGGGTTCCTCCTCCTTGGAAAAAAGAAAATACTTTCGGAGGAGAAATGATATCCAGTTATCAGGCACTGCCCTTTGACTTCAGTCAATGGGCTGAGAATGTCAGGGTAACATAGCTAACAGAAGGGTCTGTGGATCCTCTAAATACTGTTTCCACAGTTTATTAAAACGCGCGATAGTGCCACCATCAATAATTCTATGATCCCCAGACCAACTGACAGTGAGAATCTGTCGCGCCACTACATTGTTGTCGCTATCAAAACGCGGCAATCGTTGAATTTTGCCCAGAGCCACAATAGCCACTTCGGGTTTGTTGATAATTGGCATGGCAGCAGTACCACCAATAACACCTATATTGGAGATCGTTATCGTACCCCCAGCTAGATCAGCTGGGCTGATGACACCGGTGCGGGCAGCATTGGTGAGGCGATTGACGTCCTTGGCCACCTCAAGCAAGCTAAGTTGCTGAACATCTTTTATATTGGGCACCAGCAGACCCGTCTTGCCGTCCACTGCCATACCAATATTATGGCTAGCCAGATAGGTCAGCTCCGTAAAATCCTGATTGGCGCGGCTATTAAGAATAGGGAATTCGAGCATTGCCAAAGACAACGCTTTGATAAACAGCGGCATTAGGGTGATCTTTAAATCCTCGCTGCCATAGTTGTCCGATAGTTTACCTCGCAGCGCAATGAGATCGGTGACATCAAACTCATCGACAAAAGTGAAATGAGGGATAGTCGCCATGGAGTCTGCCATGCGCTCTGCCATTATTTTGCGCACGCCTTTGATGGGTTCGCGACGGTCAGTTATATGATTAATTACAACTGACTGCGAAGCGGACGGCTGCTGCAAATAATTGAGTATATCCTCTTTGAGAATCCTGCCCTGCTTTCCTGACCCATTAATTTTAGACAGATCGATACTGTGCTCCCGGGCCATTTTACGCACTGCCGGTGTGGTCAGTACTTTGCTCTCTTTAGCAGGGGAAAGTTTGGTTACTGTTGCCGGTGCAGGCTCTGGTTCGGTCAATTCCTGCTCTGCTGGTGCTTCGCTTACTGGACTGTCCTCTGCAATATCAATGGCAAACAGCGGCTGATGAACCTTGGCAATCTCCGATTCTGCGCAGTAGAGTTTGGTGACTCTGCCGCTGTACATAGAGGGTATTTCGACAATTGCTTTGTCGGTACTGACATCCACAACTACCTGATCCTCTTCAATCAGATCGCCCTCTTTGACCTTCCACTGGATAACCTCGCACTCGACGATGCCTTCCCCGATATCTGGCAATATAAAATCTTTTTTCATTGTCAGTACTCTTTATTTCTTTTCTTTGTCTAAATCTATTGCTGCTGTCCACTGTTGGCGGGTCAGCAATTAATAGTTTAGACAAGCCACAATGGCCTCATAAATTTTTAGATGATCCGGCAGATACTGTTTTTCCTGGATCAGTGGAAAAGGTGTATCCAATCCTGTGACTCGACTGATAGGTGCCTCCAGTGACAGAAAGCAATGCTCTTGAATACTGGCGGCAATCTCGCCAGCAAAACCCCCGGTCAGCGGTGCCTCATGGCTAATTAACAGACGGCCAGTTTTGTCGACAGATTCGACGACGCTGTCTCGATCCCATGGCAGCAGTGAGCGCAGATCAATCACCTCACAGGAGATCCCATCAGCAGCAGCGAGTTCAGCGGCCTTGTTAATCTGTACCATCTGAGCACCCCAGCCCAACAGCGTAATATCTGTGCCCTGCTGCACTATCTCTGCTACGCCCAGAGGGATTTCGTAATCCTTATCGGGCACCTCGGCCACAGAGGCGCGGTAGATGGCTTTGGGCTCAAAAAACAGCACAGGATCAGGGTCGCGGATAGAGGCTAATAGTAAGCCTTTGGCCTGAATGGGATTGCTGGGCACTACCACCTTGAGCCCTGGTGTATGGCAGAAATAGGCCTCTGGAGACTGAGAATGATAGAGCCCGCCATCTATGCCACCGCCGTAGGGCGTGCGGATGGTCAGGCCGCCGCAGTTAAATTGATCGCCACTGCGGTACCTGAATTTGGCCGCTTCATTCACTATTTGATCAAAGGCGGGAAAGATATAGTCGGCAAACTGAATTTCTGCCACTGCCGTCGAGCCCTGTGCAGCCAAACCAATGGCAAAACCAACAATACCCTGCTCGGTAATCGGCGTATTAAAGCAGCGCTCCTGACCATATTTTTTCTGTAAATTACTGGTCGCTCTAAATACACCACCAAATTTACCGATGTCCTGGCCCAGACAGACCATGTGCGGATCACTGGCCATGGCTGTATCCAAAGCATTATTGACCGCCTGAAGCAGATTCAGTCGGCTGCTGGACTCTGTATTAGGGATATCTGCGACAGTAAGATTAGTCATTAGCTAACCTCGGAAGCTGAAGGATACGCCTGGGGATATTTGCCGATATGAGTCTGCAGACTATGTAATTGCTCCACTAACTGAGGGGGTGGCGTTTTGTAAACATCAGTGATCAGTTTGTCGAGCCTGGGTGAGGGTCGCTGCTCCGCGAGTTTTAGCTCCTTGAGAATTTCATCGCGGCAGCTGCGCTGCAGTCGTTCGGTTTCGGCTTCAGTCCACCAACCTTTTTTAGTTAACCATAGCTCCATACGATTGATGGGGTCTTTGGCACGCCAGCTATCCTCTTCTGCTGTAGTGCGGTAACCCCGGGGATCATCCGATGTAGAATGAGCACCCAGCCGATAGCTCATAGTTTCGATCAGTACAGGCTGGCGCTGCTCAATGGCAATTTTGCGCGCCTCTACGGCCGCTGCATAAACCGCCAAAATATCATTGCCATCTACACGGATCGTTTTAATACCATAGGCCACACCACGGGGAGCTATACCATCGCCAGCAAATTGCTCTGAGGCTGGGGTAGAGATTGCGTAGCCATTATTTCTAGCGACAAACACTACCGGAGTTTTCAGCACCGCCGCCATATTGAGTCCAGCGTGGAAATCGCCCTCGGAAGCGGCACCCTCGCCAAAATAACAGAGCGTACAGGCATCCAAGCCTTTGATTTTTTGCCCATAGGCGTAGCCGGCAGCCTGGGGGATCTGCGTCGCCAGGGGCGAGCTGATAGTCATAAAGTTTAGGTCGCGGCAGCCATAGTGCACCGGCATCTGCCGGCCTTTACCCAGGTCATCTGCAGTGCTGAATAACTGATTCATAAATTGCTCGGTGGTAAACCCTCGAAAGCGCAGTGCCAATTGCTCTCGATACTGGGCCATCACCATATCCTCTGGCGAAAATGCGGCAATGGTTCCAGCCACTGCAGCTTCTTCGCCAGTACAGGTGAGGTAAAAGCTGAGCCGCCCCTGGCGCTGGGCACTTACCATGCGCTCATCCAGCAGTCTGGTATAGACCATGTCGCTGAATATTTTCCGCGCCAGCTGCCTGTCGAGAAGAGGTTCTGTTGCCCCCCTGTGTAACCGTCCCTTTGGGTCAAGTAATGACAGGGTGGGTATCTGTAGTGCGGACCCGTCTGAAAATATCAGACCAGGCTCTTGAGACGTATTCTGGTGACGACTTTCAACAATCATTTCACACCTCTTAAAAATCCATTTAGGGGCTTTTTGTTATTGTTTTATACAACCAGCTTTTTAGACCCCTTTGATGCTAAAAGTTAGCATGCAAAGGCCTAGAGAATCCTGCCAAACTGAGCCATCCAAATTTGGTGGCAAGACAAATAATTGCGCATAATGCTTATTTTTATTATTTATATTGCGTAAATCACCCTATACTTAGAGTAATCACTATAATATCGACGATTTTTTGCAAATAGCGACTGAGACATTTTACAATTTACATAGCTTGGACTTGGGCCTGGCATCAGTAAGCAAAATACTCAACTTTAGCTCCCATGACAGGTGGCCACCAACCCATCAAACTGTAAGAGGTTTAACATGACTGATTACAAATTGGATTCCATTGATTGGAAGATACTTAATATTCTTCAATCCGATGCAGGCATATCCAATATAGAGCTGGCCGACTTAGTCTGTCTTTCACCATCACCCTGTTCTCGACGAGTCAAAAATCTTGAACAACAGGGATTTATTAGCAAGCGGGTCACATTGCTTGACCCACAGAAAGCCGGCCTGCCAGTGACCGTATTTGTGCAGGTGACCCTACACCATCAGGTAAAAAAAGATTTGGACCGGTTTGCCCAGCAAGTGTTGGATTGGCCCGAAGTGATGGAGTGTTATTTGATGACTGGCGATTTCGACTATCTAATTAGAATAGTGACCCCAGACCTGCACAGCTACCAAACCTTTCTCGATGAGAAGCTTACCGCCGTTGACGGAATCGAACATATTAAGAGCAGCTTTTCATTGAAGCCCATTTGTTACAAGACGGAGCTACCTCTGGGTCATATTATTTAATTCAGGCGTTGAAAATGACCCGAGTACTAATACTAGGGGCGAAAAATCGTACAAAACGCTATTGCGTTGGTTTTTCGGTCAGTGACTCAGCGAGTTTCCTCGCCGCATTTAATTTCTCTCGAAAATTCACATTCTTGGCTGCCGAGGCACCTGGTTGGCTGGAGAACCAGGCCATGACAGTATCTGCCTGACGGTTTATGTAAATAACCTGCCCATGAATACCCACAGCGCAGTACTCACCTGCACTGGCATCCAGTATCCACCACATATTGTGATAAGCCTGCCAGGATTCCTCCTGATATTTGATATTTTCTGCCATATTGCGTTGCAGCAGTTCGGTGACTTCCAGTGTGGCATCCAGCCATTCGGCTGGCACAACCTGCTGGCCATTAAAGGCCCCGCGGTCTCGGATCATCATCCCAAAGCGGGCTGCATCTCGTGTGGTACTGTTCATACCACCGGTGACCACGGGCATATAGGCGCGATCAACAGCAATATAGGCGTCGTGCTCTGCGCCCAGTTTGGCCCAGATATTCTGTTGTACATAATCCTGAAACGACTGACCGCTCAATCTTGCGATTAACCAGCCCAGCACATCGGCATTGGTGGAATTGTAATCAAAGTTGTCTCCGGGGGTACGCTTCAAATCAGGTTTGATAAAGCGGCCCAAAAAATCATGGACACCATATATCTCGGCCGTTTCCGGCTGTATATCTTCGGCACCAGGTGCCCAACCCAGGTTGAGTGCTGGCCCATAGTAGCGGGCGAAGTCAGAATCCAAATTCGTATAGGTTTCATGAAAATCCAACGAGGTAGCATGATCCAATACATGCTGGATAGTCACCCGTTCAAAGCCACTGCCTACCAGCTCGGGGATATAGTCCGCCGGTGATGCACTGAGATCAGCCTTGCCCTCGGCTACCAGCAAGCCAAATGCCGCGCTGGCTAGAGATTTACTCATGGAGAACCAAATATGCTGAGCATGCTCGGAAAAACCGTTGAAATAACTTTCATGCAGCAGCTTATCGCCCTTCACTATCACTAGGCCATCGGTGTAATTCGCCTTAAATAATGCGTCCAGGCCCACCATATTGCCCTGTAGGTCTGGCACCTTGAATACTCCCAGCTCAGGTTGCGATGGACCCTCTAACTCGATGATTTGTCCCTCTCGGGGAATCATCACCACATTCAGTGGCGCGCCGATATTGCGAAATGCCCAGCGACTGGCAGGAAAATCTCGGTAGTTTTTCATAGTAACCTGAGAATCCCGGGTCGGCGGCACACCCAGCATGGACTCGAAGCCAGTTTTGTCATCGGAGATTACAGTACTGCTGGCGACGGCACAGACCAGTGCGAATAACCATAGATTGGCTGATTTCATGATAAAACTCCGTGGCAATTAGCTGCTCTTATTCAATATGGGATCTAGGAAGAGTTTAGGCATAATGGCCTACAGGTAGCAATGCTCAATAAAGAGAGGCTTGGCCGCAGCAAAGATTAAAAAAGAGCCCTTGTAAAGGACTCTTTTTCGCAGTTTAACTTACAGGCTGCACCACTAGGGCAGATCATCGACTAACTCGCCTTCAACAGGCTCTAGTAAATCCTCGCGATCCACATTCATACCCAGCATCACCGTGGCAGCTACATAGATGGATGAGTAGGTCCCTATACCCACACCGATCATCAGAGCTATAGCAAAGTTATGAATCAGCTCGCCACCGAAGAAGAACAGTGCCAGTAGCACCAGGAGAGTTGTCATCGAGGTGTTAATGGTGCGCCATAACGTCTGGGAAAGTGACTCGTTGATCACCTCTACTGGCGTTGCCTTGCGTATTTTACGGAAATTCTCACGGATGCGGTCAGAGACCACGATGGTATCGTTAAGCGAGTAACCCACCACTGCCAAAATAGCCGCCAAAACGGTGAGATCGAACTCCAGGCGGGCTAGAGAAAACACACCGAGGGTAATAATTACATCATGGGCAAGCGCCAGTACCGCGCCAACAGAGAATTTAAACTGGAATCTAATAGCCACATAGAGCATTACCATAGCCAGTGCAGTCAACATGCCCAGCCCGCCATCGTCTCTTAACTCTTCACCGATTTGAGGGCCTACAAAATCCACCCGACGCAATTCGACTTCTTCGCCATCAGCCTGAAGTACGCTGTAAACTCGTTCGGCCAGACTCTGATCTGGCTCGCCCTGCATACGAATCAGCACATCGGTCTCAGCGCCAAAATGCACTACCACAGGATTATCAAAACCCGCTGTCTCCAGTTTAGCGCGCAGCTCGCCCACATCAGCGGGCTGTTTATAGCCCACTTCAATCTGGGTGCCACCAGAGAAGTCCAAACCCAAAACCAGGCCCTGGGTGTAGAGCGACAGAGAGGAAACTATCAGCATAATCGCTGAAAAGACCACCGCGTAGCGGCGAATTCCCATAAAGTTATACACTTTTAATTTGCTCATGATCCTCTCCTTAAATCCAAAGCTTTTCGATTTTGCGGCCACCGATAATCAGGTTCACAAAGCCGCGTGTCATCACGATGGAAGTAAACATAGATGTCAAAATACCGATCGACAGGGTCACCGCAAAACCCTGCACTGGCCCGGATCCAATCAGGAATAAAATAAGCGCCACAATCAATGTGGTGATATTGGCGTCCAGAATAGACACAAAGGCACGGTCATAGCCTGAGCTAATTGCCCCCTGCACCGAAGAACCGGATGCCAGCTCCTCGCGAATTCGCGAGAAAATCAACACATTGGCATCTACCGCCATACCCACGGTAAGCACTATCCCCGCGATTCCCGGCAGTGTCAGCGTGGCCCCCAACAGCGACATAAAGGCCACCAGCAGCACCAGATTCATTGCCAACGCAATATTGGCAAACACCCCAAAACCTTTGTAGACCACCAGCATAAACAGCAGCACCATCAGCATGCCCAGGGTCACGGACTGAATCCCAAGTTCAATGTTGTCTGCCCCCAATGAGGGACCAATAGTGCGCTCCTCAACAATATACATGGGAGCCGCCAGCGCCCCTGCCCGCAGTAACAGCGCCAGCTCAGAGGACTCTCGCTGGCCATCTAGGCCGGTAATACGAAACTGTTTGCCCAGCTGCGCTTGGATAGTCGCCAGGCTGATAATATTCTTTTCAACAAAGGGAACCGCTGTGATCACCACTTCGCCGTTCTCATCAATGGACTTGTCGAGGCGAGTCTTGTATTCGATAAACAGCACACCCAAACGGCGGCCAATATTATCTCTGGTGGCATAGCCCATCTGCCAGCCGCCCTTAGCATCCAGTGTAATATTCACCTGGGGGCGACCATTCTCGTCAAAGCTGGCGCGGGCATCGGTGACATTTTCACCACTGATCACTGCTTTATTTTGTAATCGTGCATCCGGACCCTGACTTGAGGGATTGCGAAACCTAAATCTCTCACCGGCTTTATCCAGAGATTCCAGGCGAAACTCCAGATTGGCAGTTTTACCAATAATACGCTTGGCCTCTGCCGTGTCCTGAACGCCAGGGAGCTCAACCACAATACGGTTTTTACCCTGGCGAGAAACTAGAGGCTCTGACACACCCAACTCATTGACCCGATTGCGCAGAGAGGTCAGGTTTTGCTTGATAGCGTTATTTTCAATATCGCTGGTCGCTACTTCGCTTAGCTGAAGAACCAGAGACAATGGGTTCTGACCCTGAGCAAACTGCGGCTGCATATCGCGGTAATTAGCGCGAATTAATGCTGTAGCCCTTTCTACCTGCTCCACCTCGCGAAACTGGCCAATAAGCTGCTGACCCTTGAGCTCAAAGGTACGATAGCGTATACGCTCCTCGCGCAGCGCTGATTTGATATCTTGCAGATCACCCTCGAGTCGGGTGGCCAGAGCAGCATTTAGATCAACCTCAAGCAAAAAATGTACGCCACCACTGAGGTCCAGGCCCAGCTTCATGGGCTGCCCACCCAGGCCACTCAGCCACTCGGGCGTGGTAGGTGCAAGATTTAAGGCAACAATATAGTTGCCGCCCATCTCGGCTTGGATAATTTCTTTGGCCCGCAACTGCAGATCGATATCCCGCAGCCGGATCAGCGCACTTTCACCATCAGCTTCGCCAGCGAAATACTCTATGCCTGCCTCATCTAGCGCCTGCTCTACCTTTTGCAGCACAGCTTCATCAATCACCATGGCACCACTTTGCCCAGATAACTGAATCGCAGGGTCTGGCGGGTAGAGATTGGGCGCGGCGTAGATAAAGCCGAAGCTAATAACCAGAAGAATTAGCAGATTCTTCCATAGGGGAAACTTGTTTGGCATGACTTGGGTGATCCTTTAATTATTTGCCATCGCACTAGGCAAAGTTAAGCCGTTCATTATAGCGGGATTAGTTAGTAAATAGGGGCAGAATCATGCTTTTAAACCCAAGACCCCTATTTGGCTTTGGCCATTGCCTGCTTGGCATAGAACTCGTCGGCAAAGGCGTCCAAGCGGCCCTCGGCAATCGCCTCTCTCAGACCAGCCATTAGTCTTTGGTAGTAACGCAGATTGTGAATCGTATTCAGCTGCGCGCCGAGCATCTCGCCACATTTTTCCAAATGGTGCAGGTAGCCGCGACTAAAGTTGGTACAGGTATAGCAATCGCACTCCGGATCCAATGCGCTGGTGTCATGACGATGCACTGCATTGCGAATCTTAATCACTCCCTGACTGGTAAACAGATGGCCATTGCGGGCGTTTCTGGTGGGCATAACACAGTCAAACATATCAATACCGCGACGCACGCCTTCAACCAGATCAGCGGGCTTGCCCACACCCATCAGATAGCGCGGTTTTTCCGCGGGCATATTATCGGCAAGATGATCAAGAATGCGCACCATATCCTCTTTAGGCTCACCTACCGACAGACCACCAATGGCATAACCGTCAAAGCCTATTTCCTCGAGACCTGCCAGCGATTGATCGCGCAGATGCTCGTACATGCCGCCCTGAACAATACCAAAGAGTGCTGAAGGATTGTCGGCATGGGCATTTTTACTTCTCTCGGCCCAGCGCAGCGACAGCTGCATGGATTTATCAGCCTCCTGTTCAGTGGCTGGATAGGGTGTGCACTCATCAAAGATCATCACCACATCACTGCCCAGATCACGCTGTACCTGAATGGATGTCTCCGGATCTATAAATACCGGACTGCCATCAATAGGCGACTTAAA
>JBMZST010000018.1:0-13350 GCA_049623265.1 Porticoccaceae bacterium | reverse complement strand
GAGTATCTGTCAATTGAGGACGTAACAGCATTCTCCCAATCAGACGCGGTGGCAGTAATGCTTCCAGGCGCTTTTTACACCCTTAGAGAAACCCAGGTCCCTCCGATAGCCGCTTTACGATCTGCTGGCGTGGATATGGCTGTTGCCACAGATTGCAATCCGGGCAGCTCCCCTATTTCGTCAATCCTGACGGCAATGAATATGGCCTGTACTCAATTTTCCATGACTCCTGAAGAAGCCCTTAGGGGAACCACAGTATGCGCCGCCAAAGCACTAAGGCTGCAGGCTGATTACGGGATTATTAAGGCCGGAGCCCGTGCTGAGCTTGCGGTTTGGAATATCCAACAACCCGCAGAGTTATCCTATTGGGTGGGGTCATCAGCTCTTTATAAACGTATCTCTTACGGGGAGCAGTCATGACAATCAGACTTACACCAGGTCAGGCCAATCTGACACAGCTAGAGGCTATTTATCGCGATAACATTGATTTCGAACTTGGGCCAGGTGCTTATGAAGCCATCAGACTAAGCGCCTCGCGACTGCAAAAAAATCTGCAAGGCAATGACGTCCTCTATGGCGTAAATACCGGATTTGGCAAACTTGCCTCAGTGCGAATCGATGAAGAGCATTTAGCCAGCTTGCAGCGCAACCTGGTTCGCTCCCACTGCGCCGGGTTTGGAGAGTCTCTATCGCCCGAGGTCGTTAGATTGACCATGGCCCTAAAATGCCTGTCTCTGGGGCGCGGTGCGTCAGGCGTAAGAGTAGCGGTGGTCGAACTGCTGCAAAATATGGTCTCAGCACAGATTATTCCGGTTATTCCTTCACAGGGTTCGGTGGGAGCCTCAGGAGATCTGGCACCATTGGCCCATATGGCGGCCGCAATGATTGGCGAAGGTGAGGTGTTTTATAGAGGCGAACGCATGCTGGCCTCCAGGGCTTTGCCCCAAGAGAAACTGGAGCCCATAGTGTTACAGGCTAAAGAGGGCCTGGCTCTATTAAATGGCACCCAGGTATCCACAGCCCTGTGCCTAGCCGGCCTGTTTGACGCCTGGCGTCTAGCTATCACATCGCTCACTACAGCCGCTCTTTCAATAGATGCCGCTATGGGGTCCAGCGCACCATTCCATGATGAAATTCACCAGCTGCGCGGTCACCCCGGGCAAATCGACAGCGCAAAAAGACTTCGCCAGTTGCTCCAGGGGTCGGAAATTCGCAACAGCCATAAAACTGGCGATGAGAGGGTCCAGGATCCCTACTGCTTACGCTGTGCCCCCCAGGTGATTGGCGCCTGCCTAGACCAACTGCGTCAGGCAGGCAAAACACTGCAGATAGAGGCAAATGCTGCCACGGACAATCCCCTTGTGCTGTCCGATGGCCAAATTATCTCGGGGGGAAATTTCCATGCCGAGCCTGTAGCCTTGGCAGCGGATCAAATTGCCATTGCTGTCTCTGAAATCGGCTGCATTGCGCAGCGCAGAATTGCGCTTCTAGTAGACCCTGCGCTGAGTTTTGGTCTACCGGCATTTCTAGCGCCTGACCCGGGACTAAAATCTGGGTTGATGATTGCAGAAGTGACTTCCGCCGCCCTGATGAGCGAAAATAAAGCCCTGGCTAACCCTCGATCCATCGACTCCACGCCGACCTCTGCAAACCAGGAAGACCATGTTTCAATGGCATGCCATGGGGCACGCCGACTTCTGGAGATGAACAAAAATCTTTCCGCTATTCTGGGTATCGAGGCCATGGCCGGGGCCCAGGGTATTGAGCTGCGAGCGCCGCTTAAAACCAGCGGGTATTTATCACAGGCTATTTCAATAATCAGGGCTCAGTGTCCACCCCTTACAGATGACAGAATGGTCAGCGCTGATATTGCTAATTTGGCTGCTGAGGTTTACCAAAGTGCGGCGCTGAGTGACCTCGGTGATGAACCTCTTGCGCTGGAACTATCGGCATGAACCCTGTAGACCTAGTGCAAGGCAGTGGCCCTGTAATACTGGGTCAGCCGCACTCGGGCACCTATGTCCCCGACGATATATTCAATGATTTAAATGAGGTTGGGCGCCAATTATTGGACACTGACTGGCATATCCCAGAGCTCTACCAGGGCCTACTGGATAATGCGACTCTAGTGAAAGCGAACTTTAATCGCTACGTGATCGACCCCAACCGTGACCCTCAGGGCGCCAGCCTATACCCTGGCCAAAACTCTACCACCCTGGTTCCACTCTGCACTTTTGATGGGGAACCCATCTGGATTAAAACGCCCTCTAGAGAGTCCATTCAGCACAGGTTAGAGACCTATCACCAAAAATATCATCAAATATTGAGTGCCGAAATCGCACGAGTTAAGTCTATTCACGGAGTGGCCATTGTTTATGACTGCCACTCTATACGCTCGGAAATACCCTATTTATTTGACGATCGTTTACCCGATTTAAATATTGGCGATAACAGCGGAAAATCCTGTGGTGCGAGCATCACCCTGGGTATTCAGAATATTCTCCAAAGGGTCAGTAGCCACAGTCATGTGATTAACGGGCGTTTTAGAGGGGGATGGACAACCCGCTATTATGGGCAGCCACAGCATGACGTTCACGCAATTCAGATGGAGCTAGCACAGCGAACCTATCTGCAAACCGAATCCCCTCCTTTTGATTACGACAGTCACAAAGCATCCTCCCTGCGACCCCTGCTATCTGACATTCTTCATCACATCAGCGACACAATCTTGAAAAATTCTGAAGGAGCATCATTATGACCGATGCCTTGCATACCCAACGCAATATTAAAAGTCCAACAGGCAACAGACTCAGCTGCAAATCCTGGGCAACCGAGGCTGCCTATCGCATGATTCAAAATAATTTGGATCGGGAAGTCGCCGAAAATCCCGACGAATTAGTGGTCTACGGTGGCATAGGTAAGGCTGCTCGAACATGGCAGGATTTTGACAAGATACTTGCAACACTAAAAATACTGACTGAGGAGGAGACATTACTGATTCAGTCAGGCAAGCCTGTGGGCGTCTTCCCAACGCACAAAAATGCCCCAAGAGTGCTTATCGCCAACTCCAACCTTGTTCCCCACTGGGCGAACTGGGATCATTTTCACGAGCTGGATCAAAAAGGGTTGATGATGTACGGCCAGATGACGGCGGGCTCTTGGATTTATATTGGCAGCCAGGGCATTGTGCAAGGTACCTACGAAACTTTTGTTGAAGCGGGCCGACAGCATTTTGATGGCGATCTATCCGGGCGTTGGATTCTCACTGCAGGCCTCGGCGGCATGGGAGGAGCGCAACCGCTTGCCGCCTCTATGGCTGGAGCCTGCTGTCTCGCCGTCGAATGTGATCCTGAGAGCATAGATTTTCGACTTAGGACAGGTTACTTGGACAAGAAAGCGGAAACCCTAGACCAGGCGCTGGCCATGATTAATCAATGGACAAAAGCCGGAGAAGCCAAGTCAGTTGGGCTCTGTGCCAATGCTGCGGATATTTTTCCAGAACTGGTCGCGCGCGGTGTGCACCCCGATATGGTCACCGATCAGACCTCAGCCCATGATCCCTTAAATGGCTATCTGCCCCAGGGCTGGAATCTAGACGAATGGCGAGACAAGCGAATTTCGGCGCCTGAAGAAGTTATCAGCGCGGCGCAGGCATCTATGAAGATACATGTTCAGGCGATGCTGGATTTTTGGAACCAAGGGATTCCAACACTGGATTATGGCAATAATATTCGACAGGTAGCTTTTGATAAGGGCCTCGAAAACGCCTTTGATTTCCCAGGGTTTGTTCCGGCCTATATCCGACCTTTGTTTTGCCGAGGTATTGGGCCATTTCGCTGGGTCGCATTATCTGGCGATCCTGAGGATATTTATAAGACCGATCAAAAAGTGAAAGAGCTGCTTCCCGATAACAAGCATCTGCATCAGTGGTTGGACATGGCTCGGGAGAGAATTGAGTTCCAGGGTTTACCTGCACGCATTTGCTGGGTTGGCCTTGGCGATAGGCACAGATTGGCACTGGCCTTCAATAAAATGGTGGAGACAGGCGAATTAAGTGCGCCGATCATTATAGGCAGAGACCATCTGGATAGCGGCTCCGTGGCAAGCCCCAATCGCGAGACAGAGGCAATGAAAGATGGCTCCAGTGCTGTGTCTGACTGGCCGCTGTTAAACGCCCTGCTTAACACCGCTGGCGGCGCAACCTGGGTGAGCTTGCACCATGGTGGCGGTGTTGGCATGGGGTTTTCGCAACATTCGGGGGTAGTCATACTGGCTGACGGCACTGAGGAAGCCGCAAGCCGGCTGAAGCGTGTGCTGTGGAATGACCCTGCCACAGGTGTAATGCGGCATGCCGATGCGGGTTACGAGGACGCCATTGCCTGTGCCAGAGAAAAGGGCTTGAACCTGCCAGGCATACTCTAGGGAATCAGCATGGTCCTTTTTACAATCAGTGTCACTCGACTTACCATAACTCATTACATTCAAGCGGACTGTCCAGATGTCATTACCGACCGCACAATTTGATCATCTCGTGGTGTTTGTCACAGATATTGAACAGGCCAGTAGAGACTTTACCGAGCTAGGCTTTCAAGTCACCCCCGGTGGTTCCCATGGGTCTACTGAAAATGCTCTGGTGATTTTTTCCAATCAAACCTATATCGAACTATTGGCGCTAAAGCCCAGCTGGTATCGTCCATTAATCAGACTGGCGGTAAAGCTTAGGCTCCTGCAGCGGCAGGCACAGAAGAAAACCAATATCTATGCCAGGCTCCTAGGATGGATCCGCAATAAATCTGGACCAGTGGACTGGTGTGTGCGAGTGGATAACCTGGATACCAGACTGACTCTATGGCAGAGCCTAGGCCTTGAGGTACTGAGCACTGAGCCATTCACCCGCACGCGTATTGATGGAGAGGTAGCTGAGTGGAAACTGGCAGGCAGCAAAGCTGTGGATTTGCCCTTTTTGCTACAGGACATGTCTGCTATTGATATTCGTGTACCCACCGCAGGTAACAGCGACCACAGCAACGGTGCCAAAGCCTTGATCGACGTCAAGTTGGCAACCAACCATACAATAGCGGCGGAAAAATCACTGCAAAAAGCGCTCGTAATCGACCCAGTGCCAAGCCACAATGGGGCGGGGAAATTTAGCCTGGGGGATACCACGGTCAGCTTCAATGATAACCAACCGGGAGAACCCAGGGTATCTCTGCAGCTCGCCTATAACGGCGAACAACCGTTGCTGCTGGATAACCGCAAAACCTACGGGGTAAAAATTACCCTGGTACCCAGCCAATAAGAGCGTTGCCTATACCCATAACCCACAATAGTTTTACCTATCTCCTCGCCCCTTGATCGACCGAGCGTCGTATATAATCCCGACAACTCAGGGGCTTGGATAGATACACAGGAGGATCACTTGAAAAAACTACTTACAATTGGCGGCCTAGCCATTCTTTTAGCTGCATGCGACCAAAATCAGAGCGAGCAAGAGACACGGGATGCCGCTACCCAGCAGGTCTCCAGCTATGCTGGTGACTGTGCTGATTTCGCTAAAGATACGCCTTTTCTCGAGACTATTGATCGCGACCAATGGGGCAGTTCAGGCCTTGATTTCGAGGCTATGGATACCAGATTTAAAGCGGGCGATAACTTCTTTTGCTACATGAATGGTCTCTGGTACAACAATTTTAAGATGCCAGAGGACAAAACTCGATATGCATCTTTTACTCTGCTGCGGGATAAATCCGAAGCTCGGGTAAAAGCGATTATCGAAGACCTGGCACAGGGGCAACAGGATGCAACCAGCATCGAAGGCAAGGTGGCTGCCTATTACAACGCCTATATGGATACCGACGCCATAGAGGCAGCCGGCACCGCACCTCTCAAACCCTATATGGATCGCATTGATAGCATAGAGAGCCTGGAAGACCTGGCGGTGGTTTTTGCCACTAGCGGCTTCACCAGTCCGGTTGGTGGCTGGGTGGATGTCGATTCCAAAGACACTGCTAATTATATTTTTTATATCACCCAAAGTGGGCTTGGTCTGCCGGATCGAGACACCTACTTAACCGATGAGGGCAAAAATATTGAGACCCGTGAAGGCTACCTCAATTATCTGAGTCTATTGCTCTCCGAGGCCGGATACCAAGATGCTCCAGCTGCTGCCAAAACAGTGTTAGCGCTGGAGACCGAGATAGCCAAAGCGCACTGGGATAGAACTGTCGGGCGCAACCGCAACCTCACCTACAACAAATTTAGCAGAGACGAGCTTATAGCTCTGGGTGGTAAATTCCCAGTCAACAGCATGCTAACTACCATGGGAATCGCTGACCAAAAGCATTTTGTTGTACGTCAGGCCACCCCGGACGCAGAAAAAATTACTGCACTGGGACTCACTGAGGAGCAGGTTGGGAAGATTTCCGGTGGTGGTATTGCCGGTATTTTAGAGGTGATGGCATCCGCGAATCTCGACCATTGGAAAGCCTACCTGAAGGCCCACTTTATCGCCAATCACTCATCTGTGCTGCCCGCTGTGATTGACAATGCCACCTTTGAATTCTATTCCAAGCAGCTCCGCGGCCAGGAGCAACAGCGACCACGTTGGAAGCGCGCAGTCAGTGCCGTAGAGAGCTCCCTAGGTGAAGCCGTAGGTCAGGTCTATGCGCAGCGTCACTTCCCCGCAGACAATAAAGCCGGCATGGACGAGCTGGTAGGCAACCTACTCAGTGCCATGTCCGATAATCTGGATAATCTCGACTGGATGGGCGAGACAACCAAACAGGAGGCCAGGGCCAAACTTACAAAATTTACCCCCAAAATCGGGTACACCGAGAAGTTTGAAACCTATGACAGCCTGATTGTAGGCACCAGCGCCTTCAATAATATGAGGGCCGCAGCTGAATGGGGTTTTCAGGACATGATCTCTCAACTGGGTCAACCCATAGATAAAACCGAGTGGTTTATGCTGCCACAGACAGTCAATGCCTATTACAGCCCCAACAGAAATGAAATTGTCTTCCCTGCCGCTATATTACAGCCACCGTTCTTCAATATTGAGGCTGACCCAGCGGTGAACTACGGTGCGATCGGCAGTGTTATCGGCCACGAGATTGGCCATGGCTATGACGATCAGGGCTCTAAATCAGATGGCGATGGCGTGCTGCGCGACTGGTGGACCCAGGCAGACAAAGATGCCTTTAAGGCAAAAACTGATGCGTTGGTGACCCAGTACAATCAGTTTTGCCCCCTCGACAATGGCGAAGTCTGTATTAATGGTCGACTCGGACTCGGCGAGAACGCCGGCGATCTGGGAGGAATCTCCATGGCGCTAAAAGCCTATCATATGAGTCTGGATAAAGATGGTGATGGACAGATAAGTGCCAGTGAGCAGGCCCCGGTGATCAACGGATTTACCGGCGACCAGCGGTTCTTTTTAGCCTATGCGCAGGTTTGGCGCACTATCTATCGTGAAGAAACACTGCGTCAGCAACTGATTCGCGGGCCTCATAGTCCTCCCTTTTACCGGGTGAACGGCATTGTGCGCAACCTGGACGAGTGGTACCAGGCCTTTGATGTGGGGCCCGAGCACGCACTGTACCTGCCACCAGAAGAGCGCATTCGTATTTGGTAACTGCCTAAATAAAGGCGATAAAAGAGGATAAAAAAAAGCCCTGATCCAATAATTAGATCAGGGCTTGTTTACTACGGGGAGAGTTTTTATTTCACGAAACTTGCAAGGAATAAACGTCTTGCACTAGTTTCGACAGTGATAAAACGAAAAGTTCAAATAAAAAATACGATTGATAATCTCAAGCAAATGGAGCACCGAGCATGGCGGTAAAAATTAACCATCAATTTAAGGCTTCCGCGGATCAGCTGTGGGCTATTGTGGGCACGCCTGATCGAATCGATTGGGTTCCGGGCGCAACCAGCTGCACCTTTGATGGCTCAGTGCGCGCACTGTCTCTTCCTGGGGCAGGTGATATCAAAGAGCGGATTCTCAGTCACAGCGATACAGAGCGCAGTATGGAGTACTCATGTTTTGAAACACCAGCGCCGCTGCAGTCCCATCATGCCAGTATTCGAGTGGTCACCGAAGGCGATCATTGCCGACTGCACTGGGAGACATCTGTCACCCCTGTAGAAATTGAAGCGTTTATTCGCACCAGCATGGACGGCTGTATCGAAAAACTGACCGAGATTCTGCAGCAGACAGCCTAGAGTCCCCGGGACATTATCAATGTGGGAGGCATTTTCATTCTGGTTCGTCTAATGCACAGACGTCAGGATTTAAAGCTGGATGGCAGGTGGAGATTATTCGCTGAGCAGGCAGTATAGGGCTCACCCACTAATGTCCGATATAGACAGGGGTATGACGGTTATCGACAGTGCATGCATTCTGGTTGAAGTTATGATAGATTTTGATGTCGAGGACGCTATTAATTTGCCCTCTGGGTACAAATAGGGTCCAATTGAGTAGGGCTGCCGAAAAGAGCAGCTAATAAAAGTAGTTGTAATACAGTAAAAAATAATAATTAGTAGCGATGAAAACCGCTGCCAAATATTAAAAAACGACGGTGCAAAGCCGTTATTAAAATAAAATGTTGAGGGGAAAACACGATGAAATCACCAATCCGTACTATGAGTGCGTTGGCGTTAGCCATTGCCACTGCTTCAAGTGGTGCTTATTCAGCACAGCTTGAGGAAGTAATAGTAACAGCACAGAAGCGCGCAGAGAGCTTGCAGGACGTTCCAATCTCTATGACCGCGATCTCTGGAGACAAAATCCAGGATGCAAGCATCCAAAGCATGACAGACTTGGGGGCCTATGTGCCCAATCTGGGAATCTCTGAAAATGCGGTTAACAGTATTATTTCTATGCGCGGCATAGGTGTTGGTGCTAACCAGGCATTTGAGCAATCTGTAGGTATCTTCGTAGACGGTGTCCATTATGGTAAGAGCCGCGAGATTCGTACCGGTCTGTTTGATTTAGCCCAGGTTGAAGTTCTGCGAGGACCCCAGGGAATCCTCTTTGGTAAAAACACCCTGGCTGGTGCGATCAACGTAACATCTGCATCGGCGGTGATTGGCGAAGACACTAGCGGAAGAGTCAGTGTTTCTCGTGAGAGCAACCAGGGCGAGACCGCTGAAGCAATTCTCAATATGCCAGTCTCTGACAATCTGGCTGTGAGACTAGCGTACCGAGACCGAAGCGATGACGGGTACATGGAAAATGGTTATTCCACCTCAGGCAATGGTGCTCAGCCATCCATGCCAACAACTGATGAGCAAATCTGGCGCCTTTCGGCAACTTGGGAGCCAACCGACAGTACCTCAGTTAAATTCAAGCACGGTGGCAGTGACTATGTTCGTCGCGGATCAACTGCGGCGTTGAATGTTTTCCAGCCTCTCCCAAATATAGCTGCCTCTAATGGCCTAATGTACGCCGTGATGGGCTTATCCTTCCCGAACTATGCCGCATCTGTTGCCGCTGCTGGAAACAGCAATATGGATGGCTACAGAGACTCAATCTCCATTGGCGGTCTTGCACTGGCTCAAAGCCTCGGCCGTGACCTAGATTGGGACGGAACCATGGAGAAGCCTGAAGGTACTGATACCCAGACATCGGCCACGTCGCTGTCTGTGGAAATGGAATTAGATAACGGCTACACCTTCAGCTCTGTGACCGGCGTGACTGGGTACGAGTACGAAGACGGTATCGACGCAGATTTCCTACCGGTGAAGTTTATCGGTCGCAGTGATATCTCTGACTACGACCAAGTGAGTCAAGAGTTCCGTCTCGCCTCCCCCACCGATGGCGCATTCTCATGGGTGGCCGGCGCGCAGGCACAGTCTGCAGAGCAGCTGATTGACAGAACCGTGATTATTGATGGAACACTTGGCAACCCAGCGCTGATGACAGCCCTAGTGGGTTGTAGCTCATTCCTTAACATTCCGGCGGCTCTCACTGGTCCAGCCTTCTGTATTAACGGCACTACGTCGTTCAATCAGTCAGGTCGCGTTTCTCAGTGGAAGACGGATACAGATTCTTTTGCCGTATTCTTCCAGGGAACCTACGAGATTTCAGACACCCTTAGCCTGACAGCTGGTGTTCGATATACCGAGGAAGAGAAGGAAGTAGCGACTGAGACCCTTATCGTCCAAGACTGGGCTGCTCCAGGCACCGCCTATCCGGGCAGTGATATTCGCAACCTGGCAACACCCAACGCTAACCCCTACAATGCTGCAATCAATGCGGCTAGCTTTGAGTCTGTTGCTCACCAGTTCGATGAAGATCGTAAAACAGATCAGCTGATGCCCGCCCTGAGTCTTGAGTGGGAAATGTCTGACACTAGCATGTTCTATGTGAGCTACTCAGAGGGCTTCAAAAGTGGTGGCTTCAACGCAGTTGATTCCCAGCTGCCCGCAGTTGATCCCACTACAGGCGCCTATCTGCCGACAGTTCCAGGCTTAGGTTTCGAGTACGAAGACGAAACAGCTGAGTCTATTGAGATTGGCGGAAAGCACACATTGCTTGACGGAGCTATGACCGTCAACTGGGCTATGTTCTCCAGTGAATACATTGACCAGCAGGTCTCCACCTTTGTGGGCCTTGGCTTTGTTGTGGCGAACGCCGCGAGCTCCGACACTCAGGGCTTAGAGGTCGATATGATGTGGCAGTACACCGACAATCTTCGTTTGGGTGCTAATTTCGCAATCCTTGATGCCGAGTACGCTAGCTTCCCCGGAGCAGCATGTACAGCAGCACAGGACTCAGCGCTCCGCGCACTGGGAACTCTGACCTCAGCCTCGCCAGTAACATCGGCTGCCGGTTGTCAGGCTCAGTTTAATGCGGCCGGCGCCCAGTCAGGTCAAGCTCAGGATCTCTCGGGTAGTGACTTTGGTGCAGGCTACTCAGGCTCTCTGACTGCTGACTATGCTAAGCCACTATCGAATGGCCTAGTCATGTTTGCCGCAGCGGACTACAACTTTACCGATGATTTCAAGATGACCGGTGACCATGACCCTATTGATATCCAAGAAGGCTATGGCAAGGTTAACGTGCGAGTTGGTATCCGCGCGGAAAACTGGGACTTCATGATCTATGGTAAAAATGTTACCGACAAACTGACTGCGTCGGGCGCATTTGATATCCCACTGGCCAGTGGTTCCCACGGACGTTACAGGGAAGCAGGCGAAATGTGGGGAGGTCGTTTCACTTACAGATTCTAAACCTCTGTAGGTTGACCTAAAAAGGACGGGCACTGCCCGTCCTTTTTTTTGCCTACTGTATTTTTGAATACGGGCTGTCTGCTTTTGCAACAGCCTTGACCGCTTGCGACAGTGCACCCAGAGCAAATTAGGTTATGATAAATCCGCTGTATCATAACTATAAAAACACTGGGACAGTTCAATATGGATCCAAGCAACCACCAGCCCTATGCCATAACCATCAGTCGTGCACTGCTGGCCTGTGGTGGCTTGGCACTGGCTCTGTTTGGCGATTTATGGCCAGATTCTCAGCTGGATAACTCAGATCAGAGTAACCCAGTCGCTGTCGTGAATCAGCGGCCCATAGCTTTAGAGGATGCAAATATTAGTTCCCAGCGGCTGTGGCAGCTTGATTTCCACCAACTCAGTACTGAGCAGCAACAATCCGTGATACAGGTATTAATCGACGAAGAGCTGTTATTACAGCGCGCCGAGAGCCTGGAGCTGGTATCCACTGATCCGGGGCTACGCAAAGCTGCGGTGGCCGCTGCCATTGATTTAGTGGTTACAGACTATCTTGCTCAGCCCTACACTGAGCAGGAGTTACAGCAGTTTTTTCTCGACCAGCGCGGGGTTTTCGAAATCTCTGAAAAACTGGCCGTGGATGCGCTGCTGATTAGCAGCTCCGTGGCCACAGCTAGTATTGAAACCCTGCTGGCCGCGGGGCATAGCCTCAACGAAATTGCCCAGCGCGTTGACAGCCAGTATTTGCTGCCTAGATCACTGATGCCAGCTCACAGACTGCAGAGCCAACTGGGTGCCACGGCCGCGGCAATGGTGCTACAACTGCCGCCGGGTGAAATCAGTGCGCCGTTACAGCGACCTGAGGGCCTGGTGATCTTTCAGGTGACCCAAAAACAGCCATCACTGTTACCGGACTACTGGAGTATTCGCGATTCGGTGGTTAGCGAATACCAGCGCCGTGGTCGCGAACAGGCATTGCAGCGCAAGTTGGCTCAACTTTGGCAGAGCGCCGATATCAGTATTGCAGGAGGTCAGTAATGTTGAAGTCGATATTGACCCTGCCCTCCCCCATAACCCTGCTCATCGCAGCAGCAGTTTTGGGCAGCACTCTGGGCCTAATAGAGAGCAGAGGCTCAGCAATGGACCTCAGTCTAGACCCCCATGGGGCCGTACTTTATGCAGCTGAGATAAACGGCACCCCTATTCTGTACAAAGACTATCAGAGAGCGCTTAGCCTGTTCGCCCAGGACAAGCGGGACCCCCTGAGCATTGAGGATCGCGAGCTGGTATTGGAGCGGCTAATTCAGGAGGAGCTTCTGGTTCAACAGGCTATGTCTTCAGATCTGATGCGCTCTGATCGCAGACTCCGAAGTGCTGTGCTGCAGTCTATGATAGCGGGACTGGATATTGAATCGCGCTCAAAGGGTGCACCCGAGGCTGCCAATGGTGGCCTGGAAACCTATCTCACCCAGCTGCGCGAGAGTGCCAGTATTCAGCGGATGTTATTACAGTGAGCGCTCTACAGCGATTGCTGCCCCTGGCAATACTGCTGAGCCTGGCCCTTGCCAGCGCGGCCCAGGCTCATAATCGCAGTCAGTCTTTCTCAGCCTGGACCATCGATCAACAGCAGTTAACCATGCTCTACACCGTAAAAACCCGCGAGGCTACAAGGTTTCAACCCAGCCTCACAACCACCGAAGCTTCTTTGATCGCTCATCTGGAGCAAACTATTCGGGTCTCCCAGGCCGGTGTCCACTGCGCACCAGCGGGGCCTTTTCAGGCCATGGCGGCGCAACCTGGCTATCTGCGAATTGCCGCTAGCTTCGGCTGCCCGCAGAATCTAAAAACCAGTCCACCAGAGATTCAAATTGCCAGTTTCTTTGGCCTGGTGTCATCGCATATTCACTACGCTCGAGTGGCCAAGGCAGGACAGATACCCCAGGAGTACCTGTTTACTGAGGGGCGTCAGCAGCATTCTATAAAAGGGGAAGAGACCAGCCGGGCCCAGACTATGCAGCAGGCGGTGGGCCAGTATCTGGTGCTGGGCATGGAACATATTTTCACTGGCTACGATCATATTGCCTTTCTGCTGGCCCTGCTGCTTATGCTGCG
>JBMZST010000017.1:0-13513 GCA_049623265.1 Porticoccaceae bacterium | reverse complement strand
ACTGGATTACTGAATAATTCTCAGCGCCAGATAGGGCACCAGATTAAATACGATCATCAATAGCTTAAGCCTACCCAAATAATCAAAGTACATCGCGGGCAATGTCTCTGGATCTAGGTTGAATATTTTGCTGTGCGTATTGATCGCAAAATCTCTCACCAGAGATACCATCAGCGTAGAGAAAAGTAATAGACCTATATTGATGACCGTGCACCAGCCGAAAAAAGCGGTTAACTGTTCAATTGAGATTGTCATAAAAACCTCCTATCTAGGATGCAGAAGCTAAGACTGCTACAAAAGCAATACTACAGCATGTGCCGGCGATGTTGCTTTAAAGCAGCTGCTTAGTTGCGCCTGGTCAAAACTTAGCGCCAGCGTCTCAGGTAAACAGCGGCTGAATACTGGTTGCCACCTGCTCAGCTTGACCTTCCATGTGAAGGTGGTGAGAGCCCTGAATCCTGACAATGTTCATATGGGGAATCCAGTCGAAGGCTTCAATCTGCTCGGGGCTGGGGGTAAAGGCACTGTTTTCCGCTTGCACCAGGGTGACGCGAGCGCGAATAGCAGTGAAAAAGCTCTTCAGGTGGTCCACAGAAAATTTGATCATGGAGGCGGCTTTGAGTCGCTGGTCATTGCGCCAGTAGTACATGCCCTCGGCCTCAGCCACTCCGCGCTCGGCTAAAATAGACGCTGCGTCATGATCCAGGGGAACAAAACCTTTGACTCGCGCCTGCACGGCGCGCTCGTAGTCGCTAAAACCTGTGGGTGAGGCCGCACCATAGCGCTTGTTTTCATGGATAGCCCGCGCTATATGCTTGGCGGTATTATGGGCGTCCTCTGGCATGGGCACGTAGCCATCTATCATAGCCAGCTGAGTCACTCTCTCGGGGAAAGTGCCTGCCACCAAACCAGAAATAATGGCGCCGCGGGAATGCCCAATCAACCCAAAGGTCTGCCAACCCATCTGATCGGCAACCGCCATCACATCAGCAATATCGTGCCAGATATCATAGCCGGAGTCCTGGGAGCGAAAGTCGCTGCGTCCGTGGCCGGCCAGATCCAGGGCGATAACATGGAGATTTTCCATATGGGGCAACAGGCGATCAAAGCTATTGGCGTTGTCCAGCCAGCCGTGCAGGGCGATAACCGGAGGATAACCCGAGCGCCCCCATTCTTTGGCGGCGAAATTCAGGCCTTTGTTCTCGAAGGTACGCTCTCTAATAAATTCAATCGACATAATGTATCCAATTTAAAGTTGCCATGCCCTGTGCGGGATAATCCATAGAGAGCGAAGCCAGGCTCGCGGTACCCATGGGAGTACCTGTTTCTCCGGTTAAATAATCGATCAACAGCCCGACCAGCGGCAAATGGCTGACCATCAGCAGATTGTCGGCTTGGGTCTGTTGTAAAAATCCCTCTATGGCCCGCGGGTTACCCTGCGGTGTTAGATCATCTAACCAATCGATTGCGATAGTATTACTCTGTGTTAGCTGGGCAAAAAGCCTCGCGGTTTGAGCAGCCCTGGTGTAGGGACTGCATACCAGCTGTTGTAACCTGTTGGCCTCTGACTTATGGGCCAGGGCCTGTTTGCTTACCTGCTCGCGACCATGGTTCGAGAGCGGGCGATGCCTGTCAGGGTTTCCTGGCTCGGCATCGCCATGGCGCATTAGCAGCAACTCCATGGAGTGCTGTTACTTATCTTTCTTTTTTGTTTCTTTGGTGTTTTTGCTGGCTGGGGCTTTTTTACCCGCCGCGGGCGCTTTACCCGCCTCGGGCGGTTTATCAGCCACGGGTGCATCAGAAGCAGCGGCATCCTCGGCGGTAAATGAGGGCACATCCTCGTCCTCTACCTCGACAAACTCAGCCTCTTCAATATCCTCTGCTGTGTGCACTGAATAGCCTTCCGATGGGTCAACCTCCGGCCATTCATCAAACGGAAAGGGTTTGCTCTCGGTGTTAAAGGTCAGAAACAGTATTGTCTGGTAGACCCATTTACCCAGGCCCTGGCCCAGATTGCGCAGGTTGACATTATCGCTGCCAGTTATCAGTACCAGCAGGAACTGCACTATCACCACCAGCGTTATCACCAGTCGAGCAGCCATCAAGAGCAGTGTAAACAGAAACATATAGGCCAGACGCACCCAGGCACTACTGTTTTTTAAGTTTTCTTTTTTGTCAGTCATTTACTTTCACCATAAATTCAACATCAGTGTTTTGTTCTGCGAGCATCATAGATTGCAGAGACTCCATAATGGGTCGCTGCTCAAACAGGGTCGCGTACAGAGCCGAAGCCAGAGGCATGTAGATACCCAAAACATCGGCCTTCTCTTTTACTAGTTTAGTCGTGTTTACACCCTCGGCCACCTGCCCTACTTCTAAGACTGCTTGCTCCAGGCTCTTACCACTGCCCAGCGCCTGGCCTACGCGGAAGTTTCGGCTCAGGGGGGAAGTACAGGTCACATACAGATCACCGACACCGCTGAGCCCCAAAAAGGTCAGTGGGTTAGCTCCCAGCTTAACCGCAAAACGGCTCATCTCGGCAAGACTGCGGGTAAGCACCACGGCTTTGGTATTTTGGCCCGCATCCATAGCTTCGGCTATGCCGGCGACAATGGCATAGATATTTTTTAATGCCCCGGCCAGCTCGACACCGTAGCGATCATGGTTGGCATAGACCCGAAAGTACCTGGACCCCAGCAGCGCCTGAATACGCTCGCAGAGTTCAGCATTTTCACTGGCAATGACCGTTGCTGTAATTTCAAACTGGGCGATTTCTATGGCCAGGTTCGGCCCGCTGATGACCCCCACGGGACAGTGGGGAATCTCCTCCTCCAGAACCTCAGAGGGGAGCATAAAGCTGTCGGCTTCAATGCCTTTAGCTGTGCTGATAAGAATACAGTCTTTGCTGAGATAGGGTGCCACCTGTCTGGCCAACTGGCGGAAGGCGCTGCTTGGCACTGCAAAAAATACCGTCTGAGCCCCGTCCAAAGCCTGCTTTAGGTCGGTGCTGACTCCCATAGCGGCATGCAACTGATAGTTGGGCAGATAGTCGGGGTTTTCGCGGTTGTCCCTTATACTTTTGGCGCGGACTTCGCTGCGCAACCACAGAGTAACCGGGTAACCATTGGACGCAATCATATTGGCGATAGCAGTACCAAAACTGCCGCCACCCAAGACTGCTACTTTATGATTATTTTTATCCGTCACTCAGTCTATGCTCCAGAACCGGTCATGATGAGATTTCCCGACCATTATAGCGGCGTATCCGCAAATAGCGCGCCCAAAAGCGCGCCATTTGCGGCGATTTTAGCTATTTTATTCAAACATCAGTCGGTTGAGTTCCTGAACAAACTCGGCCGGATTCTCCAGAGGTCGACCCGCAGACAGCGCCGCCTGATCAAACAGCACCCGTGCCAGACGCCCGGCAGCGGCATCATCCGTTTCTGCCTCAAGCTTGCTGACCAGTGGGTGATCCATATTCACCTCTAAAATAGGCTTTGACTCCGGTACCGCCTGACCTGCAGCCTGCATGATTTTGCGCATCTGCTCGCCCATATCGTTGTCACCCACTACCAGACAGGCTGGCGAGCTGGTAAGACGGGTGGTGCTGCGCACCTCTTCCACTTTCTCTTCTAGCAGTGACTTAATGCGGCCAATCAGCTCGCCCTGCTCGCCGTCCTGAGACTCTTTATCGGCCTCGGCATCCTTGTCAGACTTGGGCTCTTCACCGGTAATCTTGCTGAGATCCAGCTCGCCTCGCGCTACGTCCTGGAAGGACTTGCCGTCGAACTCGGTCAGGTAGCCCATCATCCACTCATCAATGCGGTCCGACATCAACAACACTTCAATGCCATGCTTGCGGAATACTTCCAGATAGGGACTGTTGGCAATAACCGAGTGGCTTTCACCGGTGACATAGTAAATCTTGTCCTGGCCCTCTTTCATGCGCTCGATATAGTCGGGCAGGCTCACGGTGGGCTCGGCACCTTCGCTAGTGGAGCTGGCAAAGCGGAACAGCTTGGCGATCTTTTCACGATTGTTGTGATCTTCGCTCGGCCCCTCTTTTAGCACAGCGCCAAACTGGCCCCAGAAGGTGGCATATTTCTCTGGTTCATTGGTGGCCATCTTGGCCAGCATATCCAGCACTCGCTTGGTCAGTGCAGCACGAATGCTGTCCACCATAGGGGTATTTTGCAAAATCTCACGCGAGACATTGAGCGGCAGGTCGGCGCTGTCCAGTACACCTTTGACAAAGCGCAGGTACATGGGCATAAACTGCTCGGCGTCATCCATAATAAAGGTGCGCTTGATATACAGCTTGATACCGCGCACGGCTTCCCGCTGATACAGATCCATTGGCGCCATACCTGGGATATACAGCAGGCTGGTGTACTCCTGCTTGCCCTCTACACGGTTGTGGCTCCAGGCCAGGGGTTCAGCAAAATCGTGGGAGACATGGCGGTAGAACTCTTTGTACTCGTCATCACTGACTTCGCTTCGCGACTTGGTCCACAGTGCCTTGGCATCATTCACCGCTTCCCACTCTGGTACTACCTCGGCTTCCTGCTCTTCTGGCGTCTCGTCTGCGCCCGGCATTGGTGGAGTTTCCTGTTTAAGCATCTGCACGGGAATGGCAATATGGTCTGAGTACTTTTTAACAATGCTGCGCAGGCGCCAGTCATTGGCAAACTCCTGCTCTTCGCTTTTTAGATGCAGGGTAATCGAGGTGCCGCGCTCTGGGCGCTCAATAGTCTCCAACTGGTAGTCCGCCTCGCCCTCACAGCTCCAGCGCACGGCTTCATCGGCCGCTGCACCGGCACGGCGGGTTTCAACCACCACGCGCTCGGCAACAATAAATGACGAATAGAAGCCAACACCAAACTGACCAATTAGCTGGGAGTCCTGTTTCTGGTCACCGGTGAGATTTTTCAAAAATTCCGCTGTACCAGATTTAGCGATGGTACCCAGATTGGTAATCACTTCATCTCTGGACATACCAATACCATTATCAGAGATCTCGATGGTTTTAGCCTCTTCGTCGATAGAGATACGAATGCGCAGCTCGCCATCGTCCTCGTAGAGGCTGGAATTTTCCAGCGCTTCAACACGCAGCTTGTCCGTCGCGTCAGACGCATTGGAGATAAGCTCGCGCAGAAAAATTTCTTTGTTGGAATACAATGAGTGAATCATAAGATGCAGAAGCTGCTTGGCTTCTGTTTGGAAGCCTAGAGTCTCGGCACCTGATTTAGCTTTGGCTGTCATTTCCGTTATTTCTCCTAGTTGATAAAACAGTACTGTTGCCTGATTTAGGAGATGGGGACTGGCGGCGGAATTTCAAGCTCTGGCCGTGATATTCACCCGACTTTACTTGGCGATAAGGAAATGACAGCGAGCTGTGGATATTGGCGTCTCAGGGTTGTCCTGCCAGGCTGTGGCTGTCACATTGACCAGCTTCTTGCCCTGACGCAGAACGGTGCAGTTGGCATAGATGGTCTTGTAGCGACCTGGGCGCAGATAATCCAGAGAGAAATCCACTACTTTAGGAATTAACTCCACATCCAGGGTATAGAGAATTTCAATGGCCGCAGATAGCTCCAGAAAGCCACCTATAACACCGCCATGGATAGCCGGCAGCGAGGGATTGCCTATATTTGATGGGCGCCGATCAAGCCAGTAGAGCACATTGTCGTCCTCAACCTTCGCTTGGGCGCCAATAAAGCTGCTGTAGGGAATCAAATCCAGCATCTGCTGCGGGCTGGCCTCGGCTCTGGCTCGGCGCAGACTGGCTTGGACTGTCGTCAGCGCATCGCTCATTTGTCTGCCTCCCGCTCATAGGCTCTATCGCCGCGAACCAGGCGGTTAAAGCGACGGCGAATTATATTGCCCAGGGAAACACTGGGGGTATCCACCGTCATAAAGGTGGCCACACAGTGAGCAATGGGGTTATCTGGATCGTTCTGCCAGGCTGAACCGCGGCAGAAAATCACATTGGAGGTACTGCGATAGACCTTGGCCGAGACATAGATAGACTGGTGAGGCTCTGCCGGATGCATATAGTCCAGACGCAAATCCATGGTAGGTGCCACCGAGGCCCGGGTTAATGTAGTGATTGCTGCGGTGCCACAGGCGGTGTCCAGCAGACTGACAATGACTCCGCCATGAACAACGCCAGTGATGGGGTTGCCCACCACCTCTTCCTTGTAGGCAAAGGTTATCTCGACTTCCCCGCGCCCTATCTTGGTCAATTCAAATCCCAGGGCCGCGCCATGGCCATGACGCTCCATAGCAAGCTTGAGCATAGGTTTGAATATGGCCAGTTTTAAATCCATTAGGCTAGGCTATCTTCGGCAACAAAATATTTGGGATCTTCAATCACATTAACCTCAACCAGACTGCCCGCTTTTTTCAGTAGCTTGCGGCACTCTTCACTTAGATGCACTAAGTGTAATGTTTTTCCCGCATTTTCATAGCGCTCAGCTAATGTATCAATGGCTTCAAGGCCCGAGTGATCGGCCACCCGCGAACGAGCAAAATCGATCACCACATCATCATTGTCCTGTTTCGGGTCAAATCGCTCCAAGAAGGAAGTGACGGAACCAAAGAACAATGGCCCGGTTACCGCGTAAACCGTCGAACCTTTGTGATCCTCTCGGGATTCAATGCGAATATATTTGGCATGCTCCCAGGCAAATACCAAGGCAGAGATAATAACACCCACAACCACGGCAACGGCCAGATCTGTGGCCACGGTTACGCCGGATACAGTCACCAGAATCAGGGCATCACTGCGCGGCACCTTGCCCACAATCCTAAAGCTGGACCATTCAAAGGTACCTATAACCACAATAAACATCACGCCGATCAGGGCCGCCAGGGGAATCTGCTCAATTAGCGGTGAGGCAATCAAAATAAATACCAGCAAAAACAGCGCCGCACTGATGCCAGACATACGGCCACGACCCCCGGAATTCACATTGATCATGCTCTGGCCAATCATGGCGCAGCCGCCCATACCACCAAAGAACCCGGTCACCGTATTGGCTACACCCTGACCAATACATTCGCGATTACCGCGACCCCGAGTTTCGGTAATCTCGTCAATCAGGCGCAGCGTCAGCAGAGATTCAATCAGGCCGATAGCCGCCAAAATAATAGCGTAGGGCAAGATAATCCACAGCGTCTCCAGATTAAAAGGTACAGCCGGTATATGAAAACTGGGCAGGCCGCCGCTAATAGAGGCCACATCACCCACCACTTTGGTATCTATATCTAGTCCCAACACCAGGCCTGTGACCACCAGAATGGCCACCAGAGATGAGGGCAGAGACTTAGTAAACCGTGGCAGAGAGTGAATAATAATCATGGTCACCAACACCAGGCTGACTAACATATACAGCTCCTGCCCCTGCAGCCAGGCAACATCCACAATGGAGCCCTGCATAAAGGTGCCATCCAGCCAACCGGGCTGGCCAGCTTCGCCAAACTGCTGCAGTTGGGCCAGAAAAATCACAATCGCCAGACCATTGACAAAGCCTAGCATCACTGGATAGGGCACCATGCGAATAAACTTACCCAGCCGGAGTACACCCGCACCAATTTGTAGCAGTCCCATCAGCACTACGGTGATAAACAGATACTCGACACCATGGTCGGCCACCAGTGACACCATCACCACGGCCAGAGCCCCTGTGGCGCCGCTGATCATACCCGGACGACCGCCGATACAGGCGGTTATCAGGCCCACCATAAACGCGGCATAGAGGCCAACCAGGGGGTCAACGCCTGCCACAAAGGCAAAGGCCACTGCTTCAGGTACCAGGGCCAGGGCCACCGTGAGCCCGGAGAGTAAATCATTTTTTAGGGTAGCAACTTTATTGAAATGCAATTCAAACATTAAGTGAGTTTCTCTTGGTCATTACTGCGATTGAAAAATAGGGTTTAAAGCCGACCAAGTCGTCGGCGATTACAGCTTGAGAGCGCGATCTAACTGCGCCCAGAGCTGCGGTTGGAATTGCCTCCGGAGGGGCGGCTACGACCGCTGGAATTTCTGCCGCCGCCACTGCCATAGGGCGATTTTCCTGAGGGTTTACTACCCTGACTGCGCCCACCAGACTTGGCTTTGCTGCCCGGCTTTGGCCCATGACCGTAAGCCGAACGCTTTTTGGCGCGGCTGGATCTATTGTTGTGGCGGCTGTTATCGCCGGTACGGGTTTCACTCTTAAGAGGCTTGCGCGGCTTTTTGCGGCGCACCGGTCGGTTAAGGGTTGTCTCGGGGACATTCTGATCCGGCTCAAAGCCATCAATTTCTTCACGGGGCAAGAGCTTTTGAATCAGTCGCTCAATATCCGAGAGCAGATCCACTTCATCAGCACTGACCAGCGAAATGGCCTGCCCGGTAGCCCCGGCCCGACCCGTGCGGCCGATGCGGTGCACATAGTCCTCGGACACATTGGGCAGATCAAAGTTAACCACCTGGGGCAGCTGCTCAATATCCAGGCCGCGGGCAGCAATATCTGTGGCCACCAGAATGCGTATTTCTCCCGCTTTAAATTCAGCCAGTGCTCGGGTGCGAGCCCCCTGGCTCTTGTTGCCGTGAATGGCTGCCGCAGTGATGCCTGCGGCATCCAACTGTTTAGTCAGTTTATTGGCCCCATGCTTGGTTTTGGTAAATACCAGAGCCTGGTCCCAACCGCCGTCTTGGATCAGCTTGATCAGCAGCGGCCCTTTGCGTTTTTTATCTACCGGATACACCCATTGCTCAACAGAGGCCGCGGCCGCATTGCGGGGGCTGACGGAGATTTCTATGGGGTTGCGCACCAGGCCCTTGGCCAGTGCACGAATATCATCGGAGAAGGTGGCCGAGAACATCAGGTTCTGTCGGCGTCGCGGCAGCAGCCCAATAATACGCTTGATATCATGGATAAAACCCATATCCAGCATACGGTCTGCCTCATCCAGCACCAGTACCTCAAGATGATCAAATTTCACTGCGTTTTGACTGTGCAGGTCCATTAGGCGACCGGGCGTGGCTACCAGAATATCGACGCCGCGGCGCAGCTTCATCATCTGCGGATTGATTTTTACACCACCAAAGACCACCGCAGAGCTCAGATTGAGATGCTTGCCGTACAGCGCAACGCTCTCCCCTACCTGAGCAGCAAGCTCGCGGGTGGGCGTTAACATCAATGTACGCGCCTGGTTCGAACCTGCGCGGCGCCCCTTGGATAGGCGCTCTAAAATTGGCAGGGTAAAGCCTGCGGTTTTACCGGTGCCAGTCTGGGCGGCGGCCATCACATCATGGCCGGCCAGCACAGCGGGAATCGCCTTGGCTTGAATAGGTGATGGCTCGCTATAACCCTGTGCGGCAATAGCTTTAAGAATAGGGGCAGATAGGCCCAGGTCATCAAAGGTCATAAAATCGTCTTTTGTAATGAGGCGCTAATTCAGTGTTAAGAAAGTAGCGCAACAGGTGCATGCCGACTTTGGACCTGAGTGGCAGTGATAAACAAGATTCGTGGGATGGTCCAGAATGGCGCGCAGCTTACAGAAAACTGCCGGACATTGCACCCTAAACCACTGAATTTAACTGGGTTTAAGCGATATTAAGCCTCAGCCAGCACTTTGTAGGCATTGATCACTGAATCTGGCGCCTGCACCAGCTCAACTAGCACCCCCTGAGAACTCAGAGGAAACTCATCATTGCCCTTGGGGTGCACAAAACAGACATCGTAACCGGCAGCACCAGTGCGGATGCCCCCTGGGGTAAAACGCAGGCCCTGCTCGGTTAACCAGTCCACAGCCGCCGCCAGGTTATCCACCCAGAGACCCACATGGTTGAGAGCCGGCGTATCCACGCGGGGCTTTTTATCGGCATCCAGCGGCTGCATCAAATCCACTTCCACCACAAAGTCTCCGGCGCCCATCTCGCAGATATCTTCGTCGACATTTTCAGATTCACTGACAAAGGTATCTCGGTAACTCAAACCCAGAAGGTCAACCCAAAAGCTGCGCAGCTTTTGTTTATCGGAACCACCAACGGCAATCTGTTGAATGCCCAGAATGGAAAACGGACGGTCTTTTACGGAAGCGTTCATGGATAGGCCTGCCTTAGTGCATCGATAAATTGTCCCAGCATAGCAGCTGGCAAATCATTGATACCAGCAGCGGCTTCGCGGCCACCACCAGTGGGAAACTGACGACAGAGCGCAGAGGCACCCTGCTTGTTATTCAATGGTGCCCGTACACTAACTAAATAATTGCCATTGGCTTTAGCGGTCAGTACCCCATGGGCACGATCCGGATGCTGGTTGGTCAGGTTATTGCTGTAGACACCGCTGACCCGGCGTGCCCAGGGGGCATCAGGCAGTTCAAACACAGCGACAGCGCTGTCAGCGGTCAGTGGCTGTATTGCCTCGGCGGCACTTAAATCCTGTTGATAGCCGGTCTCGAGGCGCTGGTAGTGCTCTGCCCCATCGGCGATAAAATCCAGCGGATCCGCATACGCAGATGCCAGCTGGTAAAGGTCTGCCGGATCAAAATGCAGATCAGCTAAGTCTGAGCCATAGCCATTGTAGTTGATATAGATACCCAGATTCTCTAATCGCTGCAATTGCTCTGCGCTCAGATCAGCCTGCTTAGCCATACCCTGGGCACTTTTTTTCAGATTGTCGCCAAAGGTGCCCACAATGCCCCAGGACAGATAAGCGCCGCGCAGGTAGTGATTGATCAATAGACTGGTACAGACATCCGGCGCCTCATTGATCATCGATCTCAGCGCGGCCGATGCGGGCACCTCGCCGGCAAAATGGTGGTCCACATAAAAAACCTCGGCACCAGCCTCCAGCACGCGATGCAAATCGTCGCGGTTTTTATCCATAGAGATATCCAGCACCGTAAGCCGATCCCCCGCCACAGCATCGACGCGCTTAAGCAGGTTGATATCGCGCTTTACACCAGTGACCAACTGGGCTTCTCTGGGCTCGGCCAGACGCAACTGCAACAGAGCGCAGATACCGTCGGCGTCGCCATTAAAAATATCGTAGTTGGTCATGGTGCCTCTCTGGCAATCAAGCCTTGTCGAGCTGATAGTAATCCATCAATATCTGAGCCACCTCCGGCCGCGAAAACTCCGGTGGCGGCGCAATGCCGTCGCCAAGCATCTGTCGCACCTTGGTGCCAGACAGCAGAATAAAGTCGTCTTTGCTGTGGTCTTCCGCTTCATTCATCATCACCACGCGACCCAGTTTTTTCGAGAATGCCGTGTGGTCGGCATTAAATATCTCAATTTCCAGGGCATCCGCTGGTACTTTGTCAGCAAAAATCGTCTGGGCATCAAAGGCGCCATAATAGTCACCTACACCTGCATGGTCACGGCCCACAATCAGGTGGGTACAGCCCATATTCTGGCGGAATACCGCGTGCAATACCGCCTCTCTTGGGCCGGCATAGAGCATATCAAAGCCATAGCCTGTGACCATCACAGAGTTGGCCGGGAAGTACAGCTCTACCATTTTGCGAATGCAGTCGTCGCGCACCGAGGCAGGTATATCCCCCTGCTTTAGCTTGCCCAGCAGCATATGCACCACAACACCATCGGCATCCAGACGCTCCATGGCCATGCGGCACAGCTCTTCATGGGCTCTGTGCATTGGGTTGCGGGTCTGGAAGGCAACCACTTTCTGCCAGCCGCGCTCGGCTATTTCCTGGCGAATCTCGCCCGCTGTTCTAAAGGTATCTGGAAAATCAGCCTGGAAGTAACTTAGGCTTAACACCTGGATATCTCCCGAGAGGAGATGGTTGCCCAGGCGGGTAAATGTGGCTACACCCGGATGCTCCGGGTCCAGTGTGGCAAAAATTTGCTCGGCCATGGTGGCAATCTGCGCATCGGTCACAGTTTCAATAGCGCTGATATTCATAATCGCCATCACCGGGTTACCCTCGGTGTTGGGGTCACGCAATGCAATGCGGCTAGCGCCCTCAATTCCTGCAATATCCTGTACCAGGTTAACCACAGGCACAGGCCAAAAGAGCCCATCTTCCGTGTGCAGATTTTCGGCGACACTCAGCGAGTCAGCCAGATTCATATAGCCCGTCAGGGGGTTAAAGTAGCCAGCACCCAGCATAACCGCATTGGCGGCGGCGGCAGAGTTAAGGGTAATCGAGGGCAGTGTTTCCGCTTCGTTTAACAGCTGTTGTAGCTGCTGGCTGTCGGTGACTAAAAGGCTATTGAGGGTATCTGAGCCATGGGGCTTGATCAAAACAGTTTCTCCGTTGGATGGTAATTAAAGATTGGGGCCTGGTAGGCTGTTGGTTAAGAGAGGGTGATAAATCCCTGCTGTTGCAGGTAGTCGATAATAATCTCGACTTCCTCGTCGAGGCTCATCTGGTCTGTGCGCAGATGAATTTCCGGCGACTGGGGCGCCTCGTAGGGGTCGTCGATACCGGTAAAGTTTTTAATCTCACCGGCGCGGGCTTTCTTGTACAGCCCTTTGGGGTCGCGCTCTTCCGCCGTGGACAGAGAGCAGTCGACAAAAATTTCTACAAAGGGGTAACCGGAATCGGCATGGAGCTCGCGAACGCGCTGGCGGTCCACCTGATAGGGACTGATAAAACTGGACAGGGCAATTACCCCGGCGTCGACAAATAATTTAGCAATCTCGCCAATACGACGAATATTTTCCGCGCGGTCCTCCGCGGAAAAACCCAAATTTTTATTAATACCCAGGCGCACGTTGTCGCCATCTAAGCGATAAGTCAGCTTGCCGCGCTGGAATAGCGCTTTTTCTAAAGCGACGGCAATGGTACTTTTTCCGCTGCCAGATAGTCCGGTAAACCAGAGTGTGGCGCCTTTTTGCTCCAATAGGTTGTTGCGATCCTCGCCTGTAATCTCACCCTGGTGCCAGTGCACATTGGTGGCTTTCTGTTCCGTCATAAGAGGTCTTCCGATTGCTCTGGGAAAGGCGCAATAATAGAGTTTATTTGTGATTTTGTATATCTCAAATCATCCTCAGGCCCTATACTCTGCGGAGTCTCCACGCTAAAACTACGATAAAAAGAACAACTATGCGCGCTTTAGAAAACTTAAAAATACTGGATTTCACCACCCTGGTCCCCGGACCCTTTGCCACCATGATGCTCGCCGATATGGGCGCTGATGTACTGCGGGTGGAATCACCCACTAGACCCGATATGCTTCGCGCCATGGGGCCCTATGCCGACGGTACTTCGACCGGCCACGGGCTGTTAAATCGCAATAAACGCTCCATTGGGCTGGACCTAAAAAAGCCCGAGGCCGTGGCCATCGCGAAAAAATTGGTGGCCCAGTACGATATTGTGATCGAACAGTTCCGACCTGGGGTGATGGAGCGCTTTGGTCTGGGCTACGAGCAACTGAGCGCTATTAATCCGGGCCTTATCTACTGCTCAATTACCGGCTATGGCCAAACTGGCCCGCTGCGCGATCGCGCCGGCCATGATAATAACTATCTGTCCCTCTCTGGGCTCAATGGTTACT